>JBILIE010000066.1:0-7551 GCA_044350115.1 Rickettsiales bacterium | reverse complement strand
TATCACTATAGACTGGTTAAGTTATTTTTTTGTTAATTTTTGGCAGTAACCGTTTAAAATAATCAACTTTGTTCTGGCCTGATCACAAAGCAGGATTGCCGCATTGAAATCAACTTCTGGCAGGCTTGGTGCGCTTGTCTTTCGTCCAGATTGCCTAATCGTGCGCGATGAATCGCAAGTCCGCTGCTGGGTTCTATGCCGTTAGATACTTTGATTTGTGCGCCCACCAGTTCATTGACCGCCATATGGGAGGCATTCGTTGCCGCCATAATTGCCTCTGGCGCACGATAATAAGCACCCACTTGTATTTCCCAAGCCTTAGTAGGGGGAATGGGCGCTTCGGTGGCGGTATTATTGGCCATGAACTGACCTGGAGCTGGGACTTGCTGTGCAAGTGGTTGATTGGGGGCGGCGATATAACCTATGGAGGGCTCTACAGGTTCTGTAATGTAACGTTGCGACGCCGTTTGAGGTGCTTGCAATGGTTGTGGGTGTGGCGCTTGCGGGGGAATCGTTTTTGTGAGTACGGATGGCTTTGCCGCAGGCAGGGGGAGGGATACAAAAGCAGGTTTTGCAGGGGAGGTCTGGCTAATATTGACACGCCCGCCAGCATATTGCGAGCTGGCTCCTTTATTAAGCTGAGCAAAGCTTTGCTCCATCAGTGCAATCATGCGGTTATCGCGAGTATAACCTGTTCTGCCGCCCATGACTGCACCCACCAGATTTTGTCCATTACGAGTAGCACTGGTAACAACATTAAAGCCAGAGGCGTTGATAAATCCCGTTTTTAAGCCATCCGCTCCTGGTAAGCGCACCATGGCATTATTGTGGGTAAAGTAAGTGCGACCTCTAAAGGTGAATTGTCGTGTTTTGAAGAGGGGATAATATTGAGGAAAATGCTTTTTGAGTGCCATCGCCAGCACGACCATATCGCGTGCCGTAGTGTATTGCCTGCTATCGGGCAATCCATTGGCATTGCGAAATACGGTGGAGTTCATCCCCAATTGCCGCGCTTTTTGCGTCATCATATTAGCAAATTGCGATTCAGTGCGCCCCAGCCTTTCTGCCACTACCACGGCGACATCGTTAGCTGAACGAATGATGAGCGCGTAGATGGCATCGCGCACTGTAATTTTATCGCCTGCGCGCAAAAACAAATTAGTTTGAGGTTTTGTGGCAGCATAACGAGAGACGGGCATCATGCTGTCCATTGAGATTTTAGTGAGAGAGGCGGGATAGCGTCGAGCATTGGCATTTTCTGCATGGAGCACATCGCCCGTAGCACTATTAATAACCAGCGCAGCATAGCGCGTATTTACCACGCGTGTGGCACCCCCAGCAAAAACGTCTGATGCTGACAGATAAACTAAAGTCAGAAGCAACAAAAAGCCAATGAGTGACCGATTATATCCCATAGGTGATACAGTCATTTTTCCCCGATAGTCCTGCTTGCAGCAGGTATTATATAATTTTAACTCTTAAAACGCATTATAGGCAATGAATCATGATCGGCAAGCCGTAACTTGCCTTTTTATGCCGCATTTTGCTGCATTAAGGGCGCAGATTTAGCCCATATTCCCATTGCGTGGAGCATAAAGAAAGATTTGGCAGGAGCCGTTTTTTCCACTGCGGCAAGGCCAAGATTGCGCGCAAATTTGAGAATAGGATTGTTGTTAGAGAATAACTTTACAATTCCATCAGTGACGGCGATCATTGTCACCGCATCTACTCGGCGGGATTGGTTGTAGCCTTCTAATACAAGATTGCTGCCAAAATCTTGGCCTATTTTTGCAGCGCCGATCACAATTTCGGTGAGCGCGGCAACATCACGATAGCCTAAATTTACGCCTTGCCCTGCCACGGGATGTATCCCATGTGCGGCGTCGCCAATCAGTGCGATTCGGTTATCTGCAAATTGTTTGGCAAATGTCAGCATCAGCGGGTAGCTGAATACTTTTCCTTCCAGCGTAATTTTTCCGAGATAATCGCCAATGCGATGAGTGATTTGTATTTCTTTTTCTTCGCGTGAAAGGCTAAGCATGGCCTTCGCGCGCGCGGTAGGCTCTACCCAAACGAGTGAGGATC
Source organism: Rickettsiales bacterium (assembly GCA_044350115.1). Taxonomy (GTDB): domain Bacteria; phylum Pseudomonadota; class Alphaproteobacteria; order Rickettsiales; family JALZUV01; genus JBILIE01. The sequence goes on along the minus strand of JBILIE010000066.1, from coordinate 5,466 downwards.
GATTACCTTGCATCGGTAAAACAGCAAACGGCCCCGCAGGTAAAAAGTTTTCGCGGGCAAGGCCGTGATGCGGCTTTTCGTGATGAATGGTCGCGACAATCGCAGTTTGTGCATAATCAGACTGAGTAACGGAGATACCCGCTTTTTCACGCAATTTCGAAAACTTTCCATCCGCAGCGATGATGAGTTGTGTGTGTATCTGACTGTTATCGCTTAAATGGATGATCGCGTGAGACGGGCTGTGCTCAACCTTTTGCCACATTGCAGGAGCAATCATTGTAATGAGCGGCAATGTCGCGGCGCGGCGCTGGAGCGCCATACGGATATGACGGTTTTCAAGGATATGCCCCATGGGTTCGGTGCCGACATCGCGATGGTCATAATGCACAGAAATAGGTGAATTTTTATCCTGCACCACAATATCTAAAATGGGCTCGGCAAAGTTTTTCATTTCCGCCCATGCGCCAATGTTTTCCAGCAGGCGTTGTGAACCGAGTGAAATAGCGCTTACGCGGCCATCAGCCTCGGGAAGATTTTGTATTTCAAAATTATCTTTATCAATCACTGTTACCGCAAGCCCAGCTTGTGCCAGTGCAATTGCTTGCGCCAGTCCTGTGAGTCCAGCACCGACAATCGTCACAGGAGTGTGGATAATGTTTGGGTTGTGTGTCATGGCAAGAAAAGATAATCCTTCATCCGAACAAGTGTGAGGCGGCGAGAGCCGTAGGGTTTGGGGAGAATTCCCCAGCGTACAAAGTACAGAGGTAGAATGAGAATTGCTAGTTGGAATATTAATTCGGTGCGTTTGCGACTGCCGTTGCTTAAGCAGTTGCTGGCGCATACGTCGCTGGATATTGTGTGTTTGCAGGAAACCAAAACGCCTGATGAGTTTTTCCCTGCGCTGGAAATTAGGGCGATGGGTTTTGACCATATCGAATTTCGGGGAGAGAAGGGCTATAATGGTGTGGCGATTCTCTCCAAAGTACCGCTTGAAAATGCACAAGCAATCGATTTTGGCAGCGCAGCACAATCGCGACATCTGGCGGTGACGTTGCCAGACGGAACAGAGCTGCATAATTGTTATATCCCCGCAGGTGGCGATATCGCCGACCCGAAAGAGAACCCTAAATTTGCGCATAAACTGCGCTATGTGGAAGATCTCGCCACGTGGTCTGCCAAGCGCGATACACAAAAACCCGCCATTATTCTGGGTGATTTCAACATCGCACCGATGGAGCATGATGTGTGGTCGCATAAGCAATTGCTGAAAGTGGTGAGCCATACGCCGATCGAAGTAGAGTTGCTGAACAAGTTTTTAGCGCAAGGCAAATGGGTGGATTCACACCGTCATTTTGTGCCCGCAGAAGAAAAACTCTATAGCTGGTGGAGCTATCGTTCACCTGATTGGGAAAATTCAGATCGCGGGCGACGTTTGGATCACCTATGGGTAAGCCCGAATTTAAAAGAGAAGCTGAAGAAAACCGAAGTGATTAAAGCCGCGCGCGGTTGGAATAAACCGTCAGATCATGTGCCCATTATCACAGAGTTCCATTTTTAAATCTGGCAACTTATAAAATTCACTTTCCCAGCATTCGTTGCTTTGTCAGCGGCTCTTTTGCACCTAGCAGGGTACGGTATACCTGCAAGTTTTCCAGCACGCGCTGCACATAATTGCGGGTTTCGGCGAAGGGGATACGCTCAATCCAGTTGAGCATTCCAATTGTGTCTGAAGGCGGATAGCCCATTTGCGCCACCCACTTATTCACATTGCCAGGCCCTGCATTGTAGGAAGCGATGGCGAGCGGATACGATCCATTCCATTTATCTAACAGGCCTGCAAGATAGGCACTACCAAGTTCCATATTATAACGCGGCATCATCAATTGTGCCTGACTATACGGCGCCCCCCATTTGCGCGCCATTTGCTGGGCAGTTCCAGGTAGAAGCTGCATCATCCCCATCGCATTGGCGCTGCTGCGGGCTTGCGGATTGAACTCGCTTTCCTGCCGTGTAATGGCAAGGGCAAGGGCGGTTTCTACCGCCAAATTGCTGGCATCAATCACTGGATGGCTTGTTTTTCCAAGCCAGAGACGCTGTGTTTGCATCGCGGCTTTACCTGTGCGCACAGTGAGATGTGGCATCGCAATTTCTTGCGCCAAACGACCCAGCGAATGCAGATTGCCATAATGCCGCTTCTGAATACTTGCCAGATGGAACATGAATTTCTCAACAGAAAGTTTTTGATCGTAGCGCGCAAGCAAGCGCACTAAATCGACCATTCTTTGCTGAGAGGAAGAGAAGTTTTTGCTCGCATTAGATTGGCTGTCTGGCAATGAGAGGTGTGTTGCACCCAATTCTATCGAAGCAAGCTGGCCATAAAAAGTACTGGGATATTTGGCGGCTTCTTTAAACCAGTTTTGTGCAATATCGCGGTTATTGTTTTTTTGTGCCGCCAACCCTGCCCAATAAGCACCGCGTGAAAGACTCACAGGAAAATTCACATGATGATATAGATCATAAAAATCTTTATAGGCGGCATTCGCATCGTTTTTACGCGTCAGCAGGATCCAGCCACGCAGCCAGAGCGCATCGGCCAGCTCGACATCTCCCGTTTGTCCATGGTTTTGCAGCAGGCGCAGGGCGGTATCGTATTGCCCGTCCTGAATTGCTTCGCGCACTTGATGCACGCGATACGGCCACCATTTTGCAGGGTAGGCCACTTTCATCGGTGCTTGCAGTAGAATTTCGCGCACGCCGCTATCGAGCTGTTTGCGCGCTCGCCAGCGCATACGTTCATAGAGCACCGAAGAGTCATTGCGATATTGCGCAGGCATGTCTGCCAGTAATTTTTCAATGCCAAATTGGTTGGTTTGCAGGGCGATGCGTGCATAGGCTATTTTTCGCAAACGAGCAGGAATCAGTGGAATCAGTGGCTTAGCTCTATTTGCCATATCTTCCCACAGCAACTTATTCACTCGGGTGATGATTTCTTCCTGACCAATATAGGAAGGGAAGGCGCGCAAGAGATTTTCTTGCTCGGCGGTGTTTAACTCGCCGCATTTCCACACTTGTTTTACCAAATAGCTCGTTGCATCACTGCGCGAATTACCCTTAAGTTGCATCCAGCGACGCACCTGACTTTCTTGCGCGCCTTCCAGTGCAATCGATTCCTCTGCGCGATCGAGCAATATGGCAACATCTGGCCAATCGGGGTGTGTCTCGATAAACCCCATAATCTCATTCGCATCAGCGCGAGTTTCAGAATCTTTCAATTTTCGCCATTGAATGAATTCCTGCAATAGGGCGTTACCCGTTTGACGTGCGGCAAAACTGGCCTCTGACCATTGCTTGGAGTCGGCATAACGAAACGCATCAGGTGCGCTATCCGCAAAAGCTGAATTTAAAGGAAGAAGGAGAGTAAGAAAAACAAAAAGGGTACGAATTTTCATGGGAGCAGTATGGAAAGGCAAGGCGAATTATGCAATCGGATTCGCCGTTATTTTGGGGATAATCCACATAAAAAAAGGGCGCTACCGAAGTAACGCCCTTTTTTGTAAACGGTAGAGAAACTTACTGTTTTGCGAGCAATGCCAATAACAGAATTGCGACGATGTTCGCAATTTTGATCATTGGGTTTACTGCTGGGCCAGCCGTATCTTTATAAGGGTCACCGACTGTGTCGCCAGTCACTGCCGCTTTGTGAGCGTCAGAGCCTTTGCCACCGTGGTTGCCTTCTTCAATATACTTTTTCGCATTATCCCATGCACCGCCACCAGAGGTCATCGAGATAGCCACAAAAAGCCCTGTAACGATAATACCCAGCAACATCGCACCCAGCGATGCGAAAGCAGCCGCCTGACCTGCTACTGCATCAATGATGAAGTAAAGCAGGATAGGTGCGCCAATCGGCAGCAGAGAAGGGACGAACATCTCTTTAATAGCCGATTTGGTGAGCATATCCACTGCGCGGCTATAATCAGGCTTTGCAGTGCCTTCCATAATACCAGGGATTTCTTTGAACTGACGGCGCACTTCGACCACCACGCTACCTGCAGCGCGACCCACGGCCATCATGCCCATCGCACCAAAGAGATACGGCAGCATACCACCAATGAACAAGCCCACCACGACATAAGGATCGCTGAGGAGGAATTGCACATTCAGCTCTGGGAAGTAGTAACCCAAATCTTCCGTGTAAGCGGCAAAAAGCACCAGCGCAGCCAAACCTGCTGAACCAATAGCATAGCCTTTAGTCACGGCTTTGGTGGTGTTACCCACTGCATCCAGCGCATCAGTCGTCACACGAACATCATCTGGAAGATGTGCCATTTCAGCGATACCGCCAGCATTATCGGTCACAGGGCCATAAGCATCGAGTGCTACTACCATACCCGCAAGTGCAAGCATCGTCGTTGCCGCAATACCAATGCCAAAAATCCCGCAATTGATGTAAGCAAAAATAATCGCTGCCGAAATCAGAATCACCGGAATCGCGGTTGCTTCCATCGACACTGCCAAACCTTGAATTACGTTAGTACCGTGACCCGTGGTGCTTGCCTGTGCCACACTGCGAACAGGACGGAAGCTGGTGGAGGTGTAATATTCCGTAATTAAAACAATTAAAGAAGTCAGCACCAAACCAGAGAGACAGCAATAGAAAATTTTCCAGCCAGTAAAGCTAAAATCTTCGCCTGTCAGGCTGTTTTGAATAGTAAAGCTAGTCTCTAAACCCAGCATACGATCCGTCAGGAAGTAAATTCCGATGGCGGAGAAGATTGCGGTGCTAAAGAAGCCTTTATAAAGCGCGCCCATAATATTGCGGCTTTTACCCAGACGCACAAACCATGTGCCGACAATAGAAGTGACGATACACACCGCCCCAATTGCCAGAATATAGTTCATCATCAATTCCGCTTCCGCTTGCGCGAGGAAGAAGATGGAAGAGAGCAACATCGTCGCTACAATCGTCACTGCATAGGTTTCGAACAAGTCAGCAGCCATACCCGCGCAGTCGCCTACGTTATCGCCTACGTTATCGGCGATTACTGCAGGGTTGCGAGGGTCATCTTCGGGAATACCAGCTTCGACTTTGCCCACGAGATCCGCGCCCACATCCGCACCTTTAGTAAAGATACCGCCGCCCAAACGCGCAAAAATAGAAATCAGCGATGCACCAAAGCTGAGTGCCACCAAAGCTTCCATCGTATGGCGTTGCGCTTCTTCGTAGTCGTCAGCAAACATTTCTGCCAAACCGATTTGGCGGAGATAATAATAGTAACCTGCCACACCAAGAAGCCCCAAGCCGACCACCAACATTCCCGTGATAGCGCCAGATTTAAATGCAATGCCGAGTGCTTTTTCTAAGCTGGTGCGGGCTGCTTCCGCAGTGCGTACGTTAGCACGAACAGAAATATTCATCCCAATATAGCCCGCAATGCCAGAGAATACGGCGCCGATGACAAAGCC
>JBILIE010000065.1:0-7572 GCA_044350115.1 Rickettsiales bacterium | reverse complement strand
TGAAACAAGCAGTGCATCGCCGCTTGCAAGATCCCAGCCACGACCGCAAACGCTCTGCTAAAATTCTGGCGGAAGATCTCTTCTATCGGGGGATGCTGGATAATGAACGCATACAAGCGGGTGTGGAAGCAAAAGAAGAAGATTTTGTGGTACATGCTCTGGCACTCATCACTGATTATACCGACGAAAAAGTCCGCAAAATCCTCAGCTCAAATAATGCAAAAGTGATCACTTCACTCGCATGGCTTGCAGGGCTTTCCATGCGTGATGCGATTCAACTGCAGCTTAAAATTGCAGGTATTCACCACTCCTCAATGCTCTATGCAAAAGACGGTATAGAATACCCCTTAAGCGCCGCGCAGATGCAGGAATATTTGGACTTTTTTTCTTAAGACCTATCAATTAAACTCCCAACCGAGCAAAGCGAGGCATGGGGTTTGGGGAGGATTCCCAAATCAAAAATGAATAATCGACTGTACAAGTCAGTTATTCCGCGCTAAATAGCCTGCAGAGGTAGCCCTATGTTTATTCAAACTGAAACCACTCCCAACCCACTCACACTCAAATTTTTGCCGGGCGTTGAAGTGATGTCCGCTGGCGGCACTGCGTTTTATACGTCGAAAGAAAGCGCGGCGAAAGAATCGCCGCTCGCTTTTGTTTTGCTGGAAATTGAAGGCGTCAATGCCGTGTTTCTAGGCAGCGATTTCATCACCATCACCAAAGCGGAAGCTGCCGATTGGTCGTCGATGAAGGCATTACTGCTGACCGCGATTATGGATCACTTTGTGGCAGGCAAAGCCGTGATGCAAATGGCTATCACCAGCGGTTCCAGCGAGGCCGATAGCGAAATCGCCATCCAAATTCGTGAACTGATCGAAACCCGCGTGCGCCCCGCAGTCGCTCAAGATGGCGGTGACATTGTATTTCGCAACTTCGATGAATCCACAGGCGTGGTGCAATTAGAGCTTCATGGCTCGTGTTCGGGCTGCCCCAGCTCAACCATCACCCTCAAAAGCGGCATCGAAAACATGCTCAAGCACTATGTGCCAGAGGTGACCTCGGTTGAAGCAGTGGCTTAGATTAAGCGATAATATCGAGCAATGATTCTTGCTGTTTGTCTTGTGCGCGTAGCACTGCGAGATTCGCTTGAAAATCATTCACGGCGAACTTTTGGTTCACCAGTTCTTCTGCCTGATCCACATTGGGTGCTTGCACCACGCCGCTTTCGCTCTCTGCGCTTGGCACAGCAACCGTTGCGGGATTGCGTGGCGCAGTGAGCGTGCGAACGCCACCCGCAGCATCGCTAATCTGTACAATATCCTGAGGTTGAAAGGCAGGCTTGCTGTCTGTCGAAACAGTCAGCTGGTTAGCCACATTATTCGCGCTGTTATCCAAACGCTTAGATGCCGCTTGCAGCCCGCTCAACGCAATATTTGAAACACCAGAAACCATCTTAAACCTCTTTTGTATCTCCTCACTTTACCTTTATTTGGTTAAGCGAATCTTAATAAGAGCACGTTATTTCGGCATTATCTTCGTCCCCGCGTCTTCATCCGACCAAAGCGGATATTCGCGGGAGTTGAATAATTGATAATGCCACCATTCATTGCGGTAAAAATCCCAACCCGCCGTGGTCATGATTCCCATCAGTAAATGCCGGTTACGCTGCGCTTCAGCCGAAATATCGGTGCAGCCATGATGCGAGCGGGGGGTGAATTCGTCAAACGCCGTCCCCATATCCAACTCATTGCCATTAGCGTCCAACAAATTCAAATCAATCGCCACCCCGCGAGAATGCGGAGAGCCACGATTGGGATCAGCCAAAAAATTGGGGTCAGGCGTATGTTCCCATAATTTCCATTGCGCTTCGGACGGGCGATAGGCATCAAAGATCTTCACCCGCAACCCTAATTGCGCCGCCAGACGGATGACCTCTTTCAAATATTCTGCCGCTTTTTCATGCAGATAGCACTCTGCATCTGCACTATAAACGGGTTTGCCAGTGAAATTATCGGATGTGGCATAAAGGAGACTAATCTCAACATCATATTCCGGTTGGCTGATTTTCTTCAACATTGCTTCTCTCGCTAACACTTTATTAACTACCTGTGGATAAACCTGACCCTAGTTATTGCTTATCTAAGCATTGACCAGATTACCCTCCATTGTTTGATGGCGCCTCGGCAACGAGGCGCCCTTTTTTTACCTCAAGCCCCGTCGCTTGAGCAATCAACGTTTCGCATTGGCTGGCGAGCAATTTGCGATCGCCGCCGCTTTCTGTCAGCGTCATGGGCGGATGAAAGGAAATGGTCGCAAGCACTCCCTCTGTTTGCAAAAAGCCCCAGAGATGCGGCACAAATTCCATCTCCGCATACCATGCCACTTTATCCATCTCCGCTCGGTTCAGCGGGCTGCCATCGTGTTTAGTGTAGATAATACTCACGGGCTGTACCTTTAGTGGTGCCCCCTCAATCGTCAGTTCCGCAAGGCTAAAAAACGAAGAATGAAATGGCAGCAATTCCGATCCGTCATTGGTTGACCCTTCAGGGAAAAGGCTAATCACCTCGCCTCGACGCATCACTGCTTCCAGATTTTTACGGGCTTCAGGTGTTTTATCGCGGCGACGTTCAATAAATACACAACCCGCCAGCACCGACAACCAGCCAATCAGCGGCCAGTTACGAATTTCTGATTTAGGGGTGAAACGTACGGGTGCTGCTTGTCCCAGCACAGGGATGTCAAGATAGCTGCTATGATTGCTAACGACCAATAGTGGGCGGTCTTTTATCAGGCTGCCATGCTGCCTAATTCTGACTCCCCATAGCCGTGCACCTAAAGCATAAAAAAGCTGCAAAATACGATCACGCAAGGGCTTAATCTGAAAGAACAGTGCAAATTGTACTGGAACAAAAAACACAATAATAAGCAGCAGAAAACCCGCCACACTCAGTGAGGCTTTTATCTTAGGAAGCATCACCATTCCAGCCGCTTTCGCCTTGATAACGTTTGGCATATTTATCGGTTACCAGATCGGTTTTCACAATAATCCCCACATCGATCGAGCGACATTCTTCATCAATAAACGCACCATCGCCGATGTAACCACTCAGGCGGAGATACCCTTTAATCAGCGGTGGCAAGGCCGCCAAGGCGCGCTTGGCGTCAATCTGCTCTTTCGGCACCAGATCCATGCGCTGATAATGTTCTGGCAGTGCCGTCAAACGCATTTCTGGTGGCGCGAGGTGGAAGTGATAGAGGTAAGATAATGCCTCAGCATATTTTTTGGGATCAATACCCACAAAGCTGGCACAACCAAACATCAGCGTCACATTATATTGCGCTACATATTCGCCAATGCCGCGCCAGAGCAATTGCATCACTGAGCGATTGCGATAATTGACATGCACACAGGAACGCCCAAGTTCCATAATCTCACCATCGACTTTTTCTACTGCCGATACATCGAACTCGCCCGAAGTATAAAAGCGACCCACCCTTGGCATTTGGCTGCGGCGCATCAGGCGATAGCAACCCACTACTTTTTCTGCTTGCGTGGGGCGATCGTGATCAATCACCAGCAGGTGATCGCATACATCGTCATATTCATCAAAATCACGCTGCTCGGCAATCACCTCTGGCCGATGCGAAACACCGCCCATTTCGCCAAAAAAGATCGTATATCGCAATTTCTGCGCGGATTGCGGCTGATTTTGACTTCCAGACTACCTGCGCGAAGTTCGGGGAGGACTCGCTCTGCTTGCACCACAGGTTACTTCGCTTTCTTTGTTTTTTTATCTAGCGGTATGCAAAAAAGCTCCAACCGATGGTCCACCAACTCATAACCAAGTTCACGCGCAATGGCGTGTTGCAGTTTTTCAATTTCATGATTGGTGAATTCGATCACTTTGCCGCTACGCAGATCAATCAGGTGATCATGATGATCATCAGTCATTTCTTCGTAGCGTGCGCGACCATCTCCAAAATCGTGTTTTTCGATAATGTTTGCTTCTTCAAACAGCTTCACCGTACGATAGACCGTGGCAATGCTAATATTCTTATCTACCGCCACCGCACGACTATAAAGCATTTCCACATCGGGGTGGTCTTGCGATCCCGAAAGCACCTGTGCAATAATGCGGCGCTGCTCGGTCATTTTTAGGCCCTTTTCGGCACATTTCTTTTCAATGGCATTTAGCATAATCACCATCATAAAAAATAAGGCTTATAAAGCAAGCTGTAATGTGCTTTTGGCACTTCGTGCATTGGGGAATCCTCCCCAAACCCCACGCTGTGCGCCTCGCACTTGCTCGGTTTCAGCCAATAGTTTAGTTAAGTACTATATCCAATCCAATATCAACTGCAGGGGCGGAATGGGTAATCGCACCCACTGAAATAGCATCTACACCCGTTTCCGCAATTGCCCGCACTGTTTGCAGATTCACGCCGCCAGAGGCTTCTAATTTCACGCGTTTCTGCACTAATGCTACCGCCTCACGCAGCATGGCTGGCGGCATATTATCGAGCAAAATCCACTCGACTCCACAAGCCAGCACTTCTTGCACTTGTGCCAAAGTGTCACATTCGATCTCTATTAATAGTTTTTTGCTATTCGCAACCTTCGCACGCTCAATCGCCTGCATCACACCACCGCAAACCGCAATGTGATTATCCTTAATCAGAATCCTATCATCCAGCCGCATACGGTGGTTGTGGCCGCCGCCACAGGTCACGGCATATTTGTCTAAATCACGCATCCCCGGCATGGTTTTGCGCGTGTCAAGAATCATCACGCCCGTACCCGCCACTGCCTGCACATATTTGCGTGTGAGTGTTGCCACGCCACCGCAACGCTGCAATAAATTGAGAATCAATCGCTCGGCTGAAAGCAGCGCCCGCGCATTACCACGCAGAGTGACTAATGCCTGCGGTGCATTTACAAACTGCCCATCCGTCACATGCAGTTCCGACGAAAAATCCGGTGTGATCATCTGCATCACTTCATCAATCAGAAAAATCCCCGCCACCACCATCGGCTCGCGATTGCGAAATGAAAGTGCGGCTTGTTGCTGCGGTGCAATCAAGGCTTGCGATGTCACATCGCCACGGCCAATATCTTCCGCCAGTGCTAGCCTCAACCAATGCCAGAGCGCTGCATTTTCAAGGAGTGAGGGCTGCTGCACCATGCGTCATCCTTTCGGTGGAATCGGTGAATCGCGCCAGATATGGCGTTACTTCATAGTGTATCGGCGTCCATTTTACCGTCAAAAAATCAGGGGGAGTGAAACTTAGTTGCATCGGTTTTTGATTAACCGCTATCTCCAACGCCAATTTTTTATGTTTTTCCAACTTGAATTCATCCAAATAAATCGCCTCAGCGGGCTGGCCTTCCACAGGCTCCGAGCTTCTCACTTCTATTTCGGGATAATCACGCACTTCGAACAAAGTCGTTTCATTCTGCGCCCCCATTTTTTCGAGCAGAAACTTAGGAGGTAATACAATTTTATATTCTCCCAGGGACGAGAGCGAACCGATAAATTTTACCTCTGTTGCCACCAGTTTATATTGCCCATGAGAGGTCGAAAAACGCAGCGAAGGATTGGTCATCGTGACAGTCGGGCTAAGAAAATGCGAACCGACAATGAGCTGATCATAATCCACTGGCATCTGCCGTTTCACATAGCGCATATTCGCCATAATCACGGAGAGCATGGCATCGCCCGTGGCATACCAAATCAATACCGCGCCTGAAAGCAACGCCGCAATCATCCCGCCTAAAAGTACCAGCAATAAGCGCTTCATGGCGCGCTCATCGGAATCGCTTGTGACATCGCCAGCATTTTCTCCAGCGGCTTGCGGGCACTGGCGATCAACTCCTCAGAAAGCGTCAACTCTGGCGTGTTATTCGCCAGACATTCATAAAGTTTTTCCATCGTATTGAGCTTCATATAAGGACAGGTATTACAGCTAATACACGCGCCATCATTCATCCCTGGCACATCATAAAATACACTGCCAGCTGACCGTTTTTTCATCTGATGCAAAATGCCTGGTTCAGTCAAAACGATAAATTCATTACCCGCATTGACCTCCGTAAATTTTAGCAATGCCGAAGTTGATCCAATAAATTCCGCATGCCCCAGCAAATGTTCAGGACATTCAGGATGTGCGATTACTCTCGCCGCAGGATGGATCGTTTTAAGCTTCACCAACTCTTTTTCCGAGAACTGCTCATGCACCATGCAGCTTCCATTCCACAACGTCATTTCACGCCCTGTTTTGCGCATCAGATAACCGCCCAAAAAACGATCCGGTGCGAAGATAATTTTTTGATCTTTGGGGATCTGGTTGAGGATCACCTCAGCATTTGACGAAGTGACAATAATATCGGAAAGCGCCTTCACCTCCGCCGAACAGTTAATATATGTTAGTGCAATATGATCAGGATATTTCGCACGAAATGCCTTGAATTGATCGGGCGGACAAGAAGTTTCGAGCGAACATCCTGCATTCATATCGGGCACTAAAACTGTTTTCTGGGGCGATAGAATCTTCGCTGTTTCCGCCATAAAACGCACACCGCAAAACACAATCACCTCGGCATCTGTCGCCGCTGCCTTGCGCGACAAATCCAGGGAATCTCCTATAAAATCAGCGATATCCTGCAGATCATCATCCTGATAATAATGCGCGAGAATCACCGCATTACGCTCTTTTTTTAAACGCAGAATTTCTGATTCTAAATCCAATTTTGGGGCAGCCTGTATTGCCATTTTTCCTATGCTCTACTTATGTCCTGAAGTATTAAAAAAACTACATTTTCTGCCGTTGAAAATAGTATTTTTTCATGAATTAGATCAAGGTATTTTATTGACAATCTCAATAAAATCCTTATGGTGCATCGCAATATATTGTAGCTCATTTTAAATTCACATCCCAAAGGAGATTCCCGTGTCAGACATCAAAACACTCGCACCAATGAACAGCAACCCCACTCCCCAAAAACCTGCATCTATGGGAGCTATTGCCCCCACTTTAACCGCAAAGCCAGAAGCGCCTAAAAAAATCGAAGCAGCAAAAGTAACGCCTGCAAAACCTGCGGCAAATGCTACTAAAAAAATAGTAACGAAAAAAGCAGCCCCTGCGAAAGCAGCAAAGGCAAAAACAACAAAAACAGCAAAGCCTGTGGCGAAAAAAACCACTACGACGAGCAGCGCTGGCAGCAGCAAAAAAACAACTGCTTTCCCCAGCAAAAACATATTTGAATCAAGCGCAGAAAAAATGAAAAAAGCATTTTCTGAAAACACTTTCACTCCTCAGGCCGCGAAAGACAACATGCTGAAATTCAGCCGTGAAACTGCTGATAAACTTGTTAAAGCTTCTGATACCGCCACTCGTGGTTTTAGCGATGTTATCGAAAAAAGCCGTGGTACAATAGAAGCAGCGATGGAAAGCAGCAATGTCACTTCTGAAATGACCCGCGCTTTCACTAGCGAAATGTTCCGTTTCACTAATGAAAGCTTCTCCGACAACATGGAAATTTCGAAACAAATTTTCAATTGCAAAACCGTGAGC
>JBILIE010000264.1:0-2601 GCA_044350115.1 Rickettsiales bacterium | reverse complement strand
AAAAAGCGAAATTGACGAAAGTAGAGATTCCCGTGGATGAAGAACAACTCCGCCGCGAATCGCTTGTGTCGATAGAAGGCGCATAAACGAAACATAAGTGACTGATTTAAATAACCCGCTGCAAGGCGGGTTTTTTGTTGTGTTATTCTCAACTGATTTAACTATTTCTTTAGTTTTGCACTTTATGCAAAAAGAATAAGCTAATTTTCAAAAGCCGACACGGCATACAATAAAAAAAGAAGGAATACCAAAAAATGCTGTTTATCGTTGGGTTTGTTACGGTTATTGGTTGCGTGATTGGTGGCTATGTTATGCATCATGGCCAACTGGCGGTGCTATGGCAACCAACCGAAGTACTGATTATTTGCGGGGCGGCGATTGGGTCTTTTATGATTTCCAATCCCCTGAAAATTGTGATCCAATGCCTAAAGGCTCTCAAATGTCTCTTTAAGGGGTCGCCTTATAAAAAAGCTGATTATGTAGAGCTGCTGACCATGCAATATACCTGCTTCAAACTAATGAAAAGCAAGGGTATGCTGGAGATGGAAGCACATATCGAAAACCCTCACGGTAGTTCTTTGTTCAGCCGTTTCCCTAAATTTGCTCACAACCACCATGCGGTGGATTTCTTTTGCGATTATTTGCGCCTGATTACGATGGGGATGGAAAACCAATATCAAATGGAAGATTTGATGGATGCGGATTTGGAAACGCATCATCACGAGCATCATCTGATAGCAAGCGGATGGACGAATCTTGGCGATGCTTTCCCCGCATTGGGTATTGTAGCGGCGGTACTCGGCGTGATTGTGACGATGGGGAGTATCGATCAACCCCCCGCGATTTTGGGTAAGTTGATTGGTGCAGCATTGGTGGGAACCTTCCTTGGGATTCTGGTGGCCTATGGTTATATTGGCCCGATTGGCTCGTTCCTCGGTAAATATTTTGATGATGAGCATTATTATATGGTAGCCATCAAAGCGGGGCTAATGGCGCATCTCAAAGGCTGCGCTCCTGCGGTTTCTGTTGAATTTGCGCGCAATATCATCCCACCTCATGAGCGCCCAGATTTTAAAACGATAGAAGATGCCTGTTCGACAGCGGCGGCATAAAAGATGGCTGATAGCAACCAAACCATCATCATTAAAAAAATAAAAAAAGGCGGCCACGGTCATCATGGCGGTGCGTGGAAAGTGGCCTATGCCGATTTTGTAACGGCAATGATGGCGTTCTTTTTGCTGCTATGGTTGTTGGCCTCAACTTCGGAAGATACCAAAAAGGGGTTAGCAGATTATTTTACGCCCACCATTGGTTTGAAAGACGCGATGGGTATAGGTGTGGAAGGTGGGCAAGCACCCACCAAAGATGGCATCAGTAAATCGGATTTGATGGCACCAGGGGTGGTCGTCGGGCAAGTGCCGCAAGGCCCCATTAATGATGTGCCAGAGGAAACAATGGCGAATGCGGAAGCGGAATCCAAACTCTTTGATGAAGCCGCTGCCGAATTTCAAAAAACGCTGGAGCAAGACCCTAACCTGCGAGATTTGGCTAATAATGTAATTCTAGAGCAGACCCCCGAAGGCCTGAAGTTGGAACTGCGTGACGACGATTTGCATCCGATGTTTATGCCGCAAAGTAAAGAAGTGAGTGTGCACGGTCAGAAACTACTGGCGGCGATTGTTCCGCTGATAAAAAAAATGCCGAATTTGATTGCGATTACGGGACATACCGATGCGGGTTCTCTTGGCACCCCTACTTATACTAATTGGGAACTCTCGGCAGATCGTGCGAATAGCGCAAGGCGCTATATGCTTTCGCAAAGCTTGAATGAGAAAAAAATCGGCAAAGTGGTGGGGCGTGCGGATCAGGAACTCTTGTTGCCTGAGGCTCCCAATTCTTCGCAAAACCGCCGAATTGAGTTGATGTTATTGCGTGGCACCAGTGTTAATGTCATGCCGCAACAACAAGTGGTGCCGCATTCATTGTTAAATGCCCCGCGTGCCGAGGATGCACTGAATAAAATGCAGCAGAATCAAAAGAAAAATAACACACAACGTTCCCTTTCCCCCACAGCTGACCCTCAAAGGGCGGGTGCGGCAAAATTAGACGGTTTGATACCCCTCAAGCCTGTAATGAGCTCAACCTCTTCTGGCGCAGGTAATTTTGTGATCCCACAATCACCGAGTATGCTGCCGAGTCAAAAAGCGCCTATTGCGCCGTGAGGTGGCTTGGAATGACTGGATTTTTGAGTGTATTTTGCATAAGATGCAAAAAACAGCATATCCATGAGGGAAATCGTGAACCACAGCAATCACGCCTATAAAGATTTTGAGCAATCCTTGCAAAGGATCGAAGGCTTATTAAGCCAAACTATTGAGAAAATTTTGCAGATGAATGCGCTGAATTTGCAGGCGCTGGAGGTGTTTGCCGATAAGCCTGCGGTGCAAGTGATTCTGCGCGAAGCCAAGGCGTTGGATAAAGAAATCAACGAATGCGAGTTTCAGATTGTCGCCGCGATTCAGAATATCCTTGGCAAATATAATCCGCGTGGAAAAGATCTGCGTTTTATGATTGGTAGCGTGAAGCTCTCAACCTTGCTGG
>JBILIE010000064.1:0-7590 GCA_044350115.1 Rickettsiales bacterium | reverse complement strand
CGGATGAGCCTGAAATTGGCGCAATTTACACTGGTAAAGTCGTTCGTATTGTTGATTTCGGTGCATTCGTAAACTTCATGGGTGCAAAAGACGGCCTCGTGCATGTCAGCGAAATCCGCGACGAGCGCACTGAGAGCGTTTCGGATGTGCTTTCGGAAGGCGACGAAGTGAAGGTGAAACTGGTGGAAGTTGACCCACGCGGCAAAATTCGCTTGTCGATGCGCTTGGTGGATCAAGAAACCGGCGCGGATCTTTCGGATGTGAAAGAAATTCGTTCGGCTCCTAAACCTAAAGAAGGTGGCGATCGTGGCGAGCGCCGCCCTCGTCGCAGCGAAGGCTAATTAGCCTCACAAATAATAAAAAAAGCCCGTCATTTTGGCGGGCTTTTTTTATGCTATTTGATAAAGCTAACCAGTATTCATGCTTTCTTAAATCTCTGTCGTTACAGTTTGTGGCATGAGATTAATTCCATTATTTGCTTTGATGGCGGCGGTTCTACCGCTGCAAGTACGTGCCTTTGAAGCGGGCGATGTGCTGATACGCGGCAGTGTAGTGGTGGTGCATCCGTTGAAAGAAGCCAGAATTACACCCACGGGCGGCGAGTTGCATGTGGATACGATTGTGACCCCTGCCATTGATGCGACCTATTTTCTCGACGATGAATTCGCCGTGGAATTTGTGCCTGGGCTGGTGCGACATAAGGCGAAAGTGACTGGATCAACCCGTGGTGACAAAAATCTCGGCGCAGTCTGGGCGATTGCACCGACGGTGACGCTGCAATATCACCACCAAACTGAAAGTGGCATTAAGCCTTATTTTGGTATGGGCATGACCTATGTTACCTATCTGGAAGATACCGATGTGGATATTGAATATGCAGGGGGAGTAGGCGGTGTGTTGCAGCTTGGGGTAGATATTCCGCTCGACGAGCAAAAGCGCTGGTATGCCAATGCCGAAATCAAAAAAATATGGGTCGGCACGCAATCCTCCCAAAATGGCGGTAGCGTCAAAGGCGATATTACGCTGAACCCCATGATTATCGGCACTGGCGTGGGTTATCGGTTTTAGCGCCTAATTCCGCAGTGGCTTATTATTCTCCAGCATATAGGAAATACGGTCTAGCGTGGGTTTGAGTTTCACCAGTTGCATGAAGTGATCGTGTTCCAGATTCAGAATTTCCTGCTCGGTGAATTCGTGGTTGCTGCTGGCATCGCCGCCTGTGAGCACATGGGTAAGGTGGCCGACGACGACTTGATCGTGCGGGGTGACTTTGCCCATGGCCGCCAAACCTTTGACCGCCATATCGAGCGCGATGCGGCCTGATTTGCCCGGCAGTTTAACGGTCTGCGCGGCAGGGGGCGTGTAGTTCTGCGCGAGTTCGAGGCACAGGTTTTTCGCGTCCTGCAACAGGCGATCGCGGTTCATGCTGATGCGCGAGAGATCGTTGAGAATCCCTAAATCGCGGGCGAGTTCGGCGGATTCGGCGACCTTCGCCAGTGCGATGGTTTCGAATACGGTTTTGACGGCGGGCATGGAGCCGCCGAAGCCGAGTTTTTTGTTGGTGAGATGACGGAATAAAAGCTCTTTGCAGCCGCCCCACCCCGGAATCACACCCACGCCGACTTCGACTAAACCGGGATAGGATTCGAGATGCGCTTGCACCGCGTCGCAATGTAAAATCGTTTCGCAACCGCCGCCGAGCGCCATGCCGTTAAGGGCGGCGACAACAGGGAAGGGCGCGTGTTTTAAGCCCATCAGCGCGCTTTGGCCTTGCTTGATAACGTCCGATAACAGCCCCCAGCTGGCGGTATTAGCGGCGAAAAGGAAGAAGCCTAAATTAGCACCGTAAGAGAAATTATCCGCATCGGTGCCAATCACCAAGCCCTTGAATCCGTCTTTCACGATAGGCACCGCAGCTTCCATCATGCTCAAAATATCAGGATCCATCGAGTTCATTTTAGAGGTATATTCAAGGCCGAGTACGCCATCGCCCAAATCCCACAGCGCTGCGGAACCGTTCTTTTTCACAGGCTTCGCGCCTGCTTTTTTATCGCTCAGGAACAACACACCTGCGGGTTTAGCCAGCGCTTCACGCTTGCCTTGCAGGGTGAGATATTGCTCATTTTCGTAAAGCGGTTTGCCTGCTGCGAGCTTGATGATTTCAGGCACAGCACGGCCTGTTTTCTCGCACCAACCAGCGAAGAATTCCGTGCCGAGTTTGTCGATCAATTCGAAGGGGCCGAATTTCCAGTTATAGCCCCAGCGCATGGCGCGATCGACCGCGACGATATCGCCAGCGATTTCGGGGATGAGCGAGGCGGCATAATGCAAGGTGGGTAGCAACACAGCAGCGGTATATTGCCCGCCAATATCGGGGTGTTCCACCAGAGCGCGCAGGCCTGCTTTCGCGCCGTCCACGCTGGCGAGCGTGGATTTTTGTTCGGCACGATATTCGCCTGTGGCCAGCACGATTGATTCTTTTTTCTTACCACCGCCTTCGGTGTTGAGGCGATAGAAGCCGCCTTTGCCTTTACGCCCCGTATAGCCCTCGGCGATCATTTTCGTCACGCGTTCGGGTTGTTCGTACATCTGGCAGAAGGGGTCGGAGGCGGGGAGTGTGTCTTTGAGTTCTTTCGCAATCAGCGGCATGAGGTCGATCCCGATGAGATCGAATAATCCGAACACGCCGGTTTTGGGGATGCCTACGGGCTTGCCCATCACGGCATCGGCATCTTCCACATTAATGTTCAGCTTCAGGCCTTCCAGCAGCCCCGCGCAGAGCCAATAGACGCCGATACGGTTAGCAATGAAACCGGGAGTATCGTTGCAGGCGACATAGCCTTTGCCGAGGTTGATATGCACAAATTGCTTTATGCGATCATAGGCTGCGGTGTCGGTATCCTTACCCTTCACCAGCTCCAGCAGGCGCATATAGCGCGGCGGGTTGAAGAAATGCGTGACCATGAAATGTTTGCGGAAATCGTCGGTTCTACCCGTCAGCAATTCATGCAGCGGGATGGTGGAAGTGTTGGAAGAAATCACCGCATCCGCCTTGCGATAAGGCTCAATCGTCGCATAGACTTTATGTTTAATATCGAGCCGCTCCAGCACCGCTTCCACAATCCAATCACAATCCCGCAATTTTTCGAGATCGTCTTCAAGGTTACAGGGCGTGATGCGCTTTAAATTATCAGGATGCGACACAGGCGCAGGTTTTTGTTTCGCCAACCGCTCAATCGCGCCTTTGGCAATCGCGGTGCGGTCTTTGCCCTCTTTGGGGACGATATCGAAAAGCAATACCTCCACGCCTGCATTCGCCAGATGCGCGGCAATGCCGCTGCCCATTACGCCGGAACCGAGTACGGCTGCTTTTTTGATCGTCATGTGATGCTCCCTGATATTTTGAAACACCATAGAACGTAATAGTTAAAAATTCACCACCGAAATGATAGGCCGCAGATTCTCATCTGAAGTGCAACGGTTAAAGATTTTGGCTATTGAACGTGATGGATATTTAAGCGAGGGCGCGCATCCGTTTGAAGCCTGCTTCGAGGTCTTCTTTGAGATCGTCGATATCTTCCAGCCCGATATGGATGCGGAAATAGATATCGTCGTCTTTTTGCGGCAGGCTGCGAATATTGGTGAGCCATAAGCGTAGGATCAGGCTTTCATACCCGCCCCAGCTATACCCCATACCAAAGTGATGCAGGCCGTCGACAAATGCCGCAATCGCCGCTTCAGAGCAGGGTTTTACTTTGAAACCGAACAGACCATTGCTGCCGTTAAAATCGCGCTTCCAGAGTTCATGACCTGGGCAATCAGGCAAAGCAGGGTGCAGCACTTGCGTTACTTCGGGCAGGGTTTTCATCCATTTTGCAATTTCGAGGGCGGCGGTTTCATGTTGTTTCATCCGCACACCGAGCGTCCGCAAACCGCGCTGCGCGAGATAGACATCGTCTGGCCCTGGGCAAGCACCTAGGTTTTTGTGAGTTTGCTCTACAATCGGCAGATATTTTTCATTCGCTGAAATCACGCCCATGATTAAATCGGAGTGGCCTGATACATATTTAGTGGCAGAATAAGCAGAGATATCCACGCCCAATTCAAACGGCTTGTTCAGGATAGGTGCCGCCCAAGTGTTATCCAGAATCACCGCCGCGCCGTGTTTATGCGCGATGGCTGCAATGGCAGGAACATCCTGAATTTCAAAGGTAAGTGATCCTGGGGATTCAAGGAATACGGCTTTAGTGTTGGGTTTGAAAAGTGCCTCAATTCCCGCGCCGATATTGGGGTCGAAATAGGTGGTTTCCACGCCCCAGCGCTTGAGTTCCATATTGCAGAATTTGCGGGTGGGATCGTAAACGGAATCGGTAATGAGCAAATGATCGCCGCTGCTGAGCACAGAAAGCAATGCGGTGGTTTGCGCTGCCGCGCCAGAAGCGGTGATCATCGCACCTGCACCGCCGTCTAATTCTGCCAGTGCCGCAGCGAAAGCGATAATGGGAGGCGTTCCATAGCGACCATAAGAAGCATTGATATAACCCCCTTTGCGTGAGTCTTTGTAGGCTTCGTAATCCTTAAATAAAATCGTTGAAGCATGATAAACGGGGGGGTTAACCACCCCGTCGTATTTTTGTGGGTTGCGGCCAAGGGTAGTGATTTTGGTGTTGGTTTTCATATTTCTGCTTCTTTAAATGCTTTCAGTCTTCATACAGAAAAATCAGACAAAGGCAAGATACAGTCTTGCTTTGCTGCAATGCAGCAACTATGCATAGGGCATGACACTTGACCCTCAAAACACTATCGCTTTTATGGGGCTGGCCGGCGCAAATGCTGATATGGCCTGCCGCCTTTCCGAACCGTATATGCATACATTGCCCTGTGCTTCGTTTGAAGATGTGTTTGATGCTGTGCGCGACGGCAAGGCTAAATTGGGGATGCTCCCGATTGAAAACTCACAAGCGGGGAGGGTGGCAGAAATCCATCAGCTTTTGCCAAAAGCCAACCTGCATATTGTGGGAGAATATTTTTTGCCTGTGCGTCATGTATTGGCGGGAATTAAAGGTCCAAAATTGGAAGCGGTGAAGGAAGTATTCTCGCATCCGCAAGCTTTGATGCAATGTCGTGAGAGTATTCGTGCTCTGCGACTTGCTCCTCATACACACTCCAATACCGCAGGTGCAGCAAGCGATGTGGCAAAGTGGGGCGATGCCACGAAGGCTGCCATCTGCTCACCCCTTGCAGCAGAACTTTACGGCTTAGAGATCCTTAAAACTGATTTGCAAGATAGTAGCGATAACGTCACCGTATTCGTTAAAATCGCCCGTAAACCGCTGGAGATGGATTTTGAGGAGGAAAATATGGTGCTCACCACCATCCTCTTTACTCTTCGTAATATCCCTGCGGCACTCTATAAATCACTTGGTGGATTCGCTACCAACAATATCAACTTGTTGAAGTTAGAGAGCTACATTCCAGGCGGAACCTCGCAAACCGCGCAGTTTTTCATTACCTTTGTGGGGCATACTGAGCAACGCTCTGTGCAGCTAGCGCTCGAAGAACTCGGCTTTTTTACGCAGAAAGTGGATGTCCTTGGGGTATATCCAGCCGCAGCAGAGCGGCGATTGGGGACGATTTAGATGTAAGTAGGTGGTCGTGACGTTAAGGAAAGGCCATGTGCTTATCAGGCTCGACTGTAACAAAAGCTTCACATTACTTATGGATGGATTCTGATATGCTCAGCACATGTCACAAGATCAAAGCTATGGATTAGTAATAGACGCGATGGCTGCAGGGCTTGAAAAGGTTCAAGCTATCGTGATGGATGCTGTCGATAATTTTATGAACTCTTTTTTAGGTTGGTTGGGTGGCTGCGTTGAAAGTGGCATGAATAAATGTAGCGAGTTAAAATCAGCGGTTAGCAATAAATTATCTGATTTCAGGCCTTCGCCTAGCTCTTCTCCTAGTATCGAAAAAGTGCAATCGCCTTCCATTGAGCGCGCACCTGAAATTTCAGCCCCTTCTTTTGCTCCATCACATTCCATTCAAAATGCGCTTTCGGGTATGAACTTCTCCTTTGCCGCAGAAGATCTGGGCAATGCTTCCGTAGGCGAAAATGGCGTAGGTTGTGCTTCGCAGACTTATTCGCGCTATCAAACGCATAGTGCTGCAATGGTTCACTAAGCGAGTTTTATATTTCCCTTAGAATGGTGAGAGAATATCGATAACCTGCGTTCCCCAGCGTGGGCGATGTACGTCTGAGATAGTACCGCGACCGCTATAGGTAATACGTGCTTGCGCGATTTGGTTGGAGTCGATGGTGTTGTCGGCTTTGATATCTTCAGGGCGAATGACGCCGCCAACACCCAGCTCACGAATATCATAATTCACCAGTACTTCCTGACTGCCTTCAATCACAAGATTGCCATTGGGGAGTACTTGCACCACCGTTGCGGCAACTTGGGTATTGATTTGCTCTTGCCTTTGAATACGACCTGTACCCTTGTTGTTGCTGTCGCTGGTGATGCCGAGGAGTGTGTCAGGATCTTGATCGCCAGGTAATATGCCAAACAATCCCGCTTCTATGCCAAACAGGTTGGGTGTAGCAACGCTTTCAGTAGAATTACGACCTCGTGTGGTATTGTTATTGAGCGATGCCCGATCGCTGATATTTACATTCACGCGCAGAATATCGCCAATGCGGCTGGCGCGTTGATCGCGGAAGAAGTGGCGTGAACCTGGTTGCCATAGCGAACCAGCATATTGTTTTTCGTGCAAGGGTTGCTCTGGCAGCGGCCATGTCATTGGTTGATAGCCTGCATCGGCAACAGGATCGCTTACGCGTTTGAGTGGCGGCGGGTCGCCTGCTGCTTCCAGGCGGTCGATGGTGCTGGCGCAACCTGCAAGCAAATGCAGGCTGAGGCTGAGAACGATATAGCGTGTGAGTCGATGGGTCATGGGGTTACCCTAGTGTTGAGAGTGTTGTTGCTGGCGACGGGTGTGATTTCAGCGGTACCTTTGCCAGTGACCGTGGCTTGTATCACAACTTGGCTATCTTGATTGCGAATTTTAATGAGATCACCTGTTGCACCATTTTCGAGCGCTTGGCCGATGGTTCTGATTTCCATCGCGTTACTGCGATAGAGTAAATTGATAGTATCGCCTTTATGGATAACAGGGGGGATAATCACTTCATCTACGCGAATTGGGCGCAAGGCAGAGATAGAGCGTTTGGGGGTTTTGCCAATGAGCAAATCGGCCGATTCAATGGTTTCTCCTCTGAGCCGATTTGTGCCAAAGGCTTTTATTTCTACATTAGACTCGGCAATAAGTTCCCCTGCACTGACACGCTCTTTGAGTACGGGCACCTGCACCACTTCCTCGTAACGCCCTGCGATTTTGATGGGGGCGAGGGGTTTGTTATTAGATGAGAAATAAGCGACTGCCTGCCATGTTTTGACCTCTTTATCAAAAGTCAGTTGATCAATCTGGAGCGAAAGCGGCTCGCGATAAGTGGCGGCGGCAGAATCTTCACGGCGGGCAATAAGTGCTCTTACCTCATCGCCTGCGCCTTGGGTGACCAGCACTTGC
>JBILIE010000261.1:0-2615 GCA_044350115.1 Rickettsiales bacterium | reverse complement strand
GATTTTTACTGATAATGTTGATTAAAGCACTTCGATCAACGCGGCAAGGCATAAAGAATAACAAAATAAAAGAAAAGGAATATCCCGCCTATGACTACCTTTAATGACAAAGAGCGCGCAGAAGAAAAAAAATATGCATTGGATCAAGAAAAAGAATTCAAGATTGCAGCGCGCCGCAACAAGCTGTTAGGCTTATGGGCGGCTGGGTTGATGGCGCTGGAGGGGGAACAGGTATCGGCCTATGCAAAGGCAGTTGTGCTTTCAGACTTTGAAGAAGCGGGGGATGATGATGTGTTTCGCAAGGTGCAGGCTGATTTGAAAGCCGCGAACGCTGGCGTTGCAGACGAACAACTCAAGCATAAAATGGTAGAATTGCTGACCGAAGCGCATAAGCAAATTGAGAGCGAAGTGTAAGCCATGAAATGGCGTGGTAGAATTTTAGCTTTAACTATTATTGGTTTAGTGGCTTGCGGAGTTCCGCCACGCAAGCAAATTTGGGTGGTGGGTTCTTCCACACTGTATCCCTTTATTGCAGCCGCTGCAGAGCAATATGGTCGTGCAGGGGGGGAGTTTACTCCTATTGTGGAAGCCAATGGCACAGGTGGCGGCATTAAGCTGTTTTGCGGCGGAGTGGGGTTGGAATATCCCGATATTGCCAATGCGTCTCGCCAGATTAAAGACAAAGAAAAAGAACTTTGCGCGCAACATGGGGTGATGAAGGTCACTGAATTTGCAGTAGGTTTTGACGGTATTGTGTTGGCGAATTTGAAATCATCCACACGCTATCACCTGACACTCAATCAGCTATTTCTGGCGTTGGCTAAAGTTTTGCCGAATGAAAAAGGCGAGCTGGTTGCTAATCATTACCAGAAGTGGAATGAGATTGATTCTGCCTTGCCCGCCACCAAAATTGAGGTTTATGGCCCGCCGCCGACTTCTGGCACTCGCGATGCGTTTGTGGAGCTGGTGATGGAACATGAGTGTAAGGCGCTTCCTGCCTTTGTTGCGGCCTATCCAGATGAGGATAAACGCAAAGAGCAATGCAGGCTGCTGCGCGAAGACGGTGCTTTTATTGACGCGGGCGAGAACGATAATATCATTGTGCAAAAGCTGCAAAGCAACAAGCTGGCGTTGGGTTTGTTTGGATACAGCTTTCTGGAGCAGAATATGGATAGCTTGCAGGGCAGCGTGATTGATAGCGCGGAGCCTAGCTTTGAGAAGATTGCCGATGGCAGCTACCCTATATCGAGAAGTCTTTATATTTATATAAAACAGCAGCATGTTAGTTTAATTGCAGGATTGCTGCCATTTGCTAAAGAAATATTAAGTGAAAAAGCGATCGGCGCCGAAGGATATCTCGCTTATAAGGGATTAATCCCCCTGCCCAGACTGTCACGCAATCTTAACAGAGAGCGTTTGATGGCGATTGGCATGATGAAAAATAATTCAATACAGTAGTTTGAACTTTTCTTACTTAGATTATTTAATTTTATTTAAAGAAATGATTAACATAGGGTTAATTTTTAACTTGATCCTGTGCTCTTCGCTGTGTTAGAACATGGAATCGAATATATATTAAATTTTAATTAATCTTTAGCGGAGTTGAACATGAGCTTTAAAAATCTTATCACTGTATTGTCGACCACTGCGGCAATCACGCTTGCAAGCCAAGCTTATGCTGCGAACACCTTTGTTATTGATCAAGTGGGTGACGATAATGATGCTCCTATTAGCCAGATAGGTGATCTTAACGACCTTGAAGTTTTCCAAACAGGTGACAATAACTTGTCTGTGGTGGATCAAAACGGCAAAAGTAACTTCACCTCTGCGGTGCAAGAAGGTAACTTTAATGAATCTGTAAGCACTCAGGCAGGCGATAATAACCATATCAATTTTGTACAAAAAGGGAATGCAAACTCTATTGCGGCCTCACAAAATGGTTCCTTCAACCTGTTCCATAGCGAACAAACGGGGGATGAAAATTATGTTGAATCCACCCAACAAGGCGAAAATAATGAAACGTCTGTCTTGCAAAAAGGTGATGGCAACAATGTGATTGCGGTGCAAACAGGCAGCGACAACAACAATCAGGTGAATCAAGAGGGTTGGAATAACTCGGCCAATATTTCACAAGATGGCGAAGGTAATTCGTCTTATGTAGGACAAAAAGGTGACGATAATTTTGCACTGGTAGAGCAATCGGGCGATACTAACGACACCGTGCTCAACCAAAATGGTAATGACAATTTTGCAGAGTCTAAGCAATCTGGCGAAGAAAACTATGCTAACCTTGATCAGAATGGCGATGAAAACCTGATTTCTTCTGTGCAAATTGGTGACAAAAATGTGTCTGATAGCTATCAATTAGGCAATCTGAACCACATTAATTTTGTGCAGGATGGCGATACTAATTCTATAAATGCTGAACAATATGGTGAGGAAAATTTATTCCATGCCGAGCAATATGGTGATGATAACTATGTTGAGTCTACGCAAACTGGCGAAAACAACGAAACTTCTGTGGTGCAAACGGGCGATAAAAATGGTGCGCTAAGTGTGCAAGATGGTTCGTATAATAACAACCAAGTGACTCAATCAGGTGACCATAACGGCGC
>JBILIE010000260.1:0-2616 GCA_044350115.1 Rickettsiales bacterium | reverse complement strand
CCTTGGCAATATGATCGGGCATATCGTCAAAAAATGGCTTTACTATCGCGGGGATATTTAACGCCGCATAGTGCTGCGCTACCGCCGCTTCGTCTTCCGCTCGCGCCTGTTGGGTAATATGAATCCGCTCGCGCAACGCCTCGGGCAACCATGCAATCGCCGCAGGTACGATTTTGCTAAAAATCCGTGCACCTTGTGATCCACCAAAAATAAGCAAATTAATCTTTTCTGACGACTGACGACTGACGACTGACAACTGAAACCGAACAGGATTCCCCGTTACCGTCGTCTTCCCCGCCACTGCGCCGATAGTATTGGGAAAGCTCGCCGCAATCGCTCGCACGCTCCCCGCCAGCAGGCGATTCACCTTGCCCATGCGCTTGTTTTGTTCGTGAATCAGCGTGGGAAGTTTCAGCCACAAAGCTGCTTGCATTGTTGGAAAAGACGGATACCCGCCAAAGCCAATCACCGCTGCGGGTTGTAGTTTTTTGAGTAGCGCACGCGCTTCACCCAAGCTCAACAACAATTTACAGGCACCCATAATTTTGGCTTTAAGGCCACCGCTCATTTTACCCATTGGCAAGGTGTGAATCTCCACCCCTTCAAAGCCTTTGGTATATGCCGCAAAACGCGGGTCAGTCACCAATGCCACACGATGCCCGCGCGAAAGTAATTCCTTCGCCACCGATTGCGCGGGGAATAAATGCCCGCCTGTTCCGCCTGCGGCGATGATGAATAGTTTGCTCATAAGCTTTTCCCAAACCTCTTCCGCGTGAGTGCTAGCACCATTCCCATCGCCATGGCCACGGCCATGACTGACGATCCGCCATAGCTTAAGAATGGCAATGTCATGCCTTTGGCGGGGAGGAGTTGAACGGATACACCCATATTGATGAGTGCCTGAATACTAAATTGGGTGAGCAAACCCGCCACCGCGATCATCAAAAAGGAATCGCTCTCGCGCCAGACGCGAATCAGCCCCATCGCCACGATAAAAAAGAATAATCCGACGATTAACAAACAGGCAATCAGCCCGAATTCTTCTCCCACTACCGCAAAAATAAAATCAGTATGCGAATCGGGCAGCGAAAGTTTTACCTGCCCTTCTCCTGGGCCGCGACCTAGAAATCCGCCATTTTGAAAGGCTTCGAGCGAGCGCTCCACCTGATAATTATCGCCCGTGGTGGGGTCAAGAAAACGGTCAATCCGCTGCCGCACATGGTGGAATAAGAAATAAGCGCCAACGCCGCCGCCTGCTGCCATCAGCACCAATAACAGCACCCATATCATCGGCAACCCTGCGAGAAATACCTGCACACTCCAGATAACCGTCAGCGTTACCACCATCCCAAAATCAGGCTGTAGCAACAGCAACAACACGGCGAATCCATACATCCCAAAGGAGAGCCAATAAGCGGGGAAGTCGATATATTTCTGTCGCAGTGAGAATATCCACGCCGTAATCACCGCAAAAAACGGCTTCATAAATTCCGAGGGCTGAATCGAAAAGCCCATCACATTAATCCAGCGCGAAGCCCCTTTTGTTTCAAAGCCAAAAAAGGGCACCAATATCATCAGAAAAAAACTCGCGCCCAACCCAAACACCGAGAGCCGTCGAACCCATAACGGGCTCATCAGCGATACACCGATGAGAACGGGCAATGCTAATAATAAAAATATCTGCTGGTGCCGCACAAAATAAAACGGATCAAGCCCAATACGCTCTGCCACAGGGGGGCTGGAAGCAGTGACCAACACCGCGCCTAATGCCATCAGCGCAAAAATGGCCATCAGTGAATAACGATCAATCGTCCACCACCAGCGTGCTAAAAGTGACTGACTGCTACGTGTGGTTCTGAGCATCGCCGACCTCTATGGGTGAGTGGGTTGCAAGTTCGCGCACCACTTCGGCGAAAACATCTCCCCGATGTTCAAAGCTACGAAATTGATCAAACGACGCACAGGCAGGCGACAGCAACACCACGCCCCCTCCCGCTTCTTTCGTCTCTTTCGCGGCGGCTTTGGTGGCGTTTTCGAGTGTGCCGCAATGCTGATACGCCACATTATTGGCTTTCAACACTTCCGCAAATTCATTCGCGGCATCGCCAATTAGATAGGCTTGGGTGATTTTGGGGAAATATTCGGTGAGGCTCTCTATGCCGCCCTCCTTGGCTTTTCCGCCAAGGATCCAATAAATATTCTCATACGCACGCAGCGCATTTTCAGTGGCTTCGGCATTGGTGGCTTTACTGTCATTGACAAATTTAACCGCACCAATTGTGGCCACTAATTGCATACGATGCGCGAGCCCCGGAAAGCTCTCCATCGCCTGTTGAATCTGCCCTGCGGGAATATCGAGCGCACGCGCCACTGCATAAGCCGCCGCCGCATTCTGCCAATTATGTTCTCCCAACAATGCGGGTGCAGCCGAAATGTCGCGGCGTTCCTCACCATCGTGAATCACGCCGTTCAACACATAGATGCCGTCGTTAATCGCTTTTTTGGTAGTAAGCGTAATCACTTTGGGGCCCGCGCCCTGCCATGTAAAACGACTTTTACCGCTTTTGAGTTCTTGCACCATGGCCTTGCACGGTGCCGTATCAATTCCCACAATCG
>JBILIE010000080.1:0-6937 GCA_044350115.1 Rickettsiales bacterium | reverse complement strand
CCAAAACCTTACCGCTATCAGCAATGGGTAAATCCACCTGAATAATCTCGAATTTTTGGATACTCCCCGCCATCAAAAAGAAAATCAACAACATGAAAATCACATTGATGAGCGGCACCAGATTAATTTCGCGGTTGAGCTGTTTGGAGCGTTCAATGTCCACTGCGCCCTCCCATATTTGCGTAGGGTTCCACCACTTTTACCACTTCCAGTTTTTCTGGCTCCCAACTGGAAACGGAAAGGTTTTTAGCACCCGCAATATAAATGCGATCCATCGCTGTGATCATCTGCTGCATTGTTACTTTGGGGCCACTGAGCAATACAATATTCATATTAGGGTGCTCTAACAGCACCTCGCGCAGCTTTTTAATGAGCTTCTCCTCGCTCACCTGATCACGCCCTAGATAGATCATACCGTCTTGATTCACATAGACTTGCGTAAGTTTTTGCCCACTTTTTGCAGATGCAGTCGCGTTGCTTGGCAAAGTCAGCTCCAGCGATTCATTACGCACAAAGCTGGTCGAAAGCATAAAAAACAGCAGCAGAAAGAACATGATGTCGATAAGCGACGTCAGCGGTATCGGCCTTGTTTTGCGTAATGCGCGTTCAAAAACCATGGCAATAATGCCCTAAAACTGAATGTAGCGTGGGTTGAGCAATTTAAGGGTAGAGGTGCTTTCTGGCGTAGAACGCATATCCGCCGCTATCTGGCTCATCCGCGTTTCTTCTCCCCGCAGCCGCACTTCTTCTGCTTCGCGCAGGCTTTGTATCTCTGCGTCATGTGCACGCTGGCTTTCCGCTTCACGCAAACGCTGCTCCTGTGCAATACGCTTTTCACTTTCAATCCGTTTTTCATTCTCGATCAACTCAAATTTCAACTGATCATCTTGTCTAGCAATAGGCGTTGATTCAATTAATTGCTGAAGCTCTAACTGTTGCTGCTCCAGCATATGAAGCTTTTTATCGTGCTTTTGCAGTTCCTGTTTGTCGCGTTGCGCTTGCTCTAGCAGCATTTTTTCGCGCTTGAGTTGCTCCTGACGATCGCGCTCCAATTTTTGTTCTTTCTCACGCATCCGTGCTTCTGATTCGTTTTTATGCTGCACGCGCTCATTCTTTTGGAAGGCGTTTTCGAGCATCATAATTTGCAGCGAGGCCTCTTTCATGGATCCGCGCACGCGCTCAATAATACTATCAAAAATATAATAAGCGGCGACAGCGGGAATCGCCACCACCAGCCCGCCCACAGTAGTCAGCAACGCTTCCCAAATCCCTCCAGCTAACATTGCGGGATCAACACGCGTGCCTGCTGTTTCAAGCTTCGAGAAAGCTGCAACCATCCCGATCACCGTACCCAACAGCCCTAGCAATGGGCCAATATTTGCGATCATTTCCAGTCCGCGCATATGCGATTCGAGATAACGAATATCGTTAGAACCCACGCGGGAAATCTCGGCTTCGCGGCTGGCTTGCAGCATCTCACGATCCGTCACACAATTCATCGACACTTGAATGATGCGCGCCACAGGGCCTTTAGAGCGTCTGAGCAAATCCTGTGCACGATCAATATCGCCCTGACGGATTGCGCCCATCGTCGGCTCAATAAAGCCGCGCTCAAAAACGCCTGCCGCCACAAATTGATAAATTTTAAACAACACGACCGAGATCGTGTAAATTGAGAGGCCAGCGAGGACATACATCACTGCACCGCCCTTCGCCAACAATGCGAGAATATCCATGTTTGTCCTGCCTTATGCCATTTGCTGGCTTATTTTTGATTTTGTGAGGCACTTAATCTAATGGATCGTTTACGGCGGTGCAACTGGTTCTACTTGATAATCCCCAGAAAAATGATATGCACAAAGATATGTCAAAGAAAACCCCTCCCAAAAACACCAAACCCACCCAAGCAGAGGCGGAAGCAGCCGTTAAGACCTTGATTTTGTGGGCGGGAGACGATCCTACGCGGGAGGGATTGCTGGAAACACCCAAACGAGTCGCAAAATCCTATAAGGAATTTTTTAGCGGATATGACAGCGATCCCGTTGATATTCTAAGCAAAACCTTCAAAGAGGTGGATGATTACGACGAAATGATCGTGCTACGCGATATTGAGTTTGAATCGCATTGCGAGCATCATATGGTGCCTTTCATTGGTCGGGCGCATATTGCCTATCTCCCCAACAAAAAAGTGGTGGGCATCAGCAAGCTGGCACGCCTTGTGGATACTTTCTCTAAGCGACTACAAATACAAGAAAAAATGACAGCACAAATCGCCACCACCCTCAACGAGATTCTTCAACCCAAAGGGGTCGGTGTCGTCGTTGAAGCAGTGCATCAATGCATGACCACTCGCGGGGTGCATAAAACGGGCGTCGTCATGCAAACCAGCCATATGCTAGGCCGTTTCCGCAGCGATCAACGCACACGGCAAGAGTTTTTTGACCTCATCGCCTCCCCGCATCTCAGCCGCCGTTCGTAATAATGTCAGACCTCGCCAGCACTCAAGCCATTTTGCAAAAACTGGTGAGGTTTGACACCACCAGTCGCAATTCTAATCTGGAACTGATTGAATGGATTGAGGATTATCTGAAGCCTTACGGTGTGCAGCTACAACGCATCGAAAATGAAGAAAAAACTAAAGCGGCATTATTAGGTACACTTGCACCCTCCCCCTCCGAACAGAACTCCAACCGAGCAAGGCGAGGCGGCAATGGCCATGAAGGAGAGCGGAGCGAGGGAGAGTATCCCCCACACCAAAAAGGCATCGTCTTTTCTGGTCATACCGATGTCGTGCCTGTGGACGGGCAAAATTGGAATACCCCACCATTTAAAATGACCGAAAAAGCAGGAAAACTCTACGGTCGTGGCACTTGCGATATGAAGGGGTTTATTGCCTGTGTGCTGGCAATGGTACCGCATTGGTCAAAGCTTATCCTCAAGCGCCCGCTACATTTTGCGTTTTCGTTTGATGAGGAAATTGGTTGTCGTGCCGCCGCACGCATTGGTGAATTCATTAAAGCGCAATCATGGAACCCCATGCTGGTGATTGTGGGTGAACCTACGATGATGCAGCCCGTTGCCGCGCATAAAGGTATCTATTCCTTCCTTACCACGGTCACAGGCAAAGAAGCACATTCCAGCCAAACCCATATTGGCGTGAATGCAATCGCTTACGCTGCAAAACTTATTGCGAAACTGGATGAACTTGCACAGCATTGCCACCATCATCAAGATGCTGAATTCTGCCCGCCTTATTCCACCCTTCAAGTAGGCGTAATTCAAGGCGGCACTGCACGCAATATCATCCCCAAACAATGCCAGTTTGAATGGGAAATCCGGCCGCTGCCACAAGATGAACCGCCAGTTGCACTGGAAAATTTCATGGCCTTTCAAGCCGAACTAAACGCCCAGATGAAGGCAATCAGCACAGAATGCGGCGTCGAAACCACCCCTGTCACCCGCGTTCTTAGTCTTAAGCCTGAAGCACAAGAATCACTGCAACATCTGATGCTTCGATTGTCAGAAAGCAACGCGTTTCAATCGGTCTCATACGGCACCGAAGCAGGTATCCTGCAATCCCACGGCCTGCCCTGTTATATTTGCGGCCCTGGATCTATCCAGCAAGCGCATATCCCCAATGAATATGTGGAAGTAGAACAAATTGAAAAATGCCTGCGGTTCATGCAACGCATAGAAAATATCACTAGTATTTAATAGCCTCTTACGAAGAACCACCGCCTTCCTCACATGCAATGTTCGGAAAACGGTGGCTCGTATTCGCATTAGAACGTCGTTATTCGCGTTATTTACGCTTTGCGATCGGAACATATTTGCGTTCTGATGCACCCGTAAACAACTGGCGTGGACGACCAATTTTCTGTTCTGGATCTTCCATCATCTCTTTCCACTGAGAAACCCAACCTACAGTACGCGCAATGGCAAACATCGCCGTAAACATTTTGGTAGGAATACCCATCGCACGGTAAATAATACCCGAATAGAAATCGACGTTGGGATAGAGTTTGCGTTCGATGAAGTAAGGATCAGATAATGCAATTCTTTCAAGTTCCATCGCGATTTTTAGCAGTGGTTCGTCTTGTTTGCCGAGTTCTTTCAGCACTTCGTAGCAGGTTTCGCGTAGTACTGTCGCACGTGGATCGTAGTTTTTGTACACACGGTGACCAAAGCCCATCAGGCGGAAGGGATCGTCCTTATCTTTTGCACGCGCAATAAATTCAGGAATACGATCTGCGGTTTTGATTTCTTGCAGCATTTTGATCACGGCCTCATTCGCGCCGCCATGTGCAGGCCCCCAAAGCGATGCAATGCCCGAAGACAAACACGCAAAAGGATTCGCGCCAGATGAACCCGCTAAGCGTACCGTTGAAGTTGAAGCATTTTGCTCGTGGTCAGCATGTAGAATCAGCAATTTATCCAGCGCACGCTCTAACACAGGGTTTGGCTCATAAGGCTCACATGGGGTTGCAAACATCATGTGTAAGAAATTACCTGAGAAGCTCAAATCATTGCGTGGATACATATAGGGCATGCCGATAGAATAACGATGCGCGAGCGCCGCCAAAGTAGGCACTTTGGCAATCATACGATGAATGGCCAGCGTGCGTTTTTTCTCGTCATTAATATCCAGACTATCGTGATAGAAAGCGGAAAGCGAGCCCGTCGCCCCCACCAGAATCGCCATCGGATGTGCGCGACGTGGGAAGCCACGATACAGCCACTGAAGCTGCTCATGCACCATGGTATGCATGGTAATCGTGCGATCAAAATCTTTGAATTCCTGTTTGGTGGGCAATTCGCCGTTTAACAGCAAATATGCAACTTCAAGGAAAGTACTTTTCTCTGCAAGTTCTGCAATATCGTAACCGCGATAGCGCAGGATGCCTTCATCACCATCAATATAAGTAATTTTCGATTCGCAGGAGGCTGTCGCCATAAAACCTGGATCGTAAGTGAACATGCCGCTTTGTTTGTAAAGCTTGGAAATATCCATCACATCGGGGCCTTCAGTGCCGCTAAAAATCGGCAAATCAATTGGGTCTTTCCCCGTAATATGCAGCGTAGCTTTCTTTGAAGATGCCTTCAATGCCGTTGATTTCGGCGCAAGCGTTGCCAGTTTTGCTGGAACAGCTTTGGTTGCTGCCGCTGTTGTTTCAGCTTTCGTGGTAGTTTTTGACATAGTTCCTCCCGTTAGAATTGTGCTCAATTTATCCAATAATCCTTAATTAAAGATGAATTCTGCACGCCTTAATTCGTTCAATCTGGCTTTTCATTGACAAGCTGCTGTGGCTGAGCTAGCAAAGTTTGATGCGCCTGATCAGTCAGTTCTTTGTGATGAGTTGCGCCGTGGCGATGGTTGCTTGTGGCAGCACAAGTGGACAAGGCGACGTATGGTCGAATTATGACTATCTCACCCCCATCCCCGAAGATTCTGGAGTGGTGGTGCAACCCTCAGATCGCCTAATGCCCACCTATCGCCAGACGCAGGATAATGATGATACTTATGTTATTCCCTATGAATATGGGATATGTAGTGATGGTCGTATGGGTTGTTAATAGGAGTTAAAATGGCGCCGTTTGTAATGTTAATTTCGTCTATCATCAGCCTATTAAATCTGGGCTTATTTATTTATGTGATTTTGGGAATGCTGATTTCGTTTAATATCGTTAATAATCATCAGCCAATTGTCCAAAAAGTGATGTTTGCGCTGAAGCGCATTTACGAGCCTATGCTGCGCCCAATTCAAAAGATTTTACCCGATATGGGCGGCATTGATATATCCCCGATTTTGCTCTTTCTGGGGTTTAATTTCTTACAAAATGCGCTGGCATATTATCTGTTGCCTTCTGCACTATGAGCCATTTCAGCCATCATGTTTTTTGCTGCGAAAATCTGCGTGAGGCAGGCCATAGCCGTGGTTGCTGCGCTGAAAGAGGAGGCAAAGAGCTAAAAGAATACATGAAAGAGAAAATCAAACTTCTCAGCCTAAGTGGTGCAGGCAAAGTACGCATCAATGCCTCTGGGTGCCTTGATCGCTGCGAGCTTGGCCCCGTCATCGTCATCTACCCTGAAGGAATTTGGTACCGCCCCACCAGCAACGCAGATATCGATGAAATTATCGAACAGCACCTTATCAAGGGCAACATCGTAGCGCGACTACAACTGGCTGACGGTCAGAAACGCCTCTAAATTATCAAATCAGCGGTTTTTAAGATAATTCAGGCTCATAAACGAAATTATCATCACTCCCACAAACCCCGCCAAAAGCACCCAATAAGACACCGAACCGTCGCCCAGCGGCTTCGCGCAGCCCAAAAAAGCGCCGTAAATCCAACAGCTCAGGCTAATGGCAGAGAGTTGCACCATGGGGTTCGCATTACCGTTTTTGAGGTGGCGTATGCCCACACGACGCATAAGCTGAGTGGCCAAAAACCACACCACTACCACCGTTATTTTACACTCTAATTTAGGGTTAGCGAGAAATTCCTGCACCCCTTTTTGCACCATTCCCAAGCCGATTAACACAAAGCCAGAAAGCCATAGGTGCAAATCGGATGTTCGCAAAATGGCTGGCCAGTGAGGCTCATAAGGGATGATGCCAAACAAGCTTTTAAGCGATAAATGCACATAGACCAAACCAAAGGCAAAGCCCACCACATGC
Source organism: Rickettsiales bacterium (assembly GCA_044350115.1). Lineage (GTDB taxonomy): Bacteria > Pseudomonadota > Alphaproteobacteria > Rickettsiales > JALZUV01 > JBILIE01. The sequence continues at coordinate 257 of JBILIE010000080.1, read as the reverse complement.
CACCATGCCGCAAGCGTGATGAGCAATGCGATGATTTCTTTTGTGTGCAACACAATACCTGCAATTAGTTTAGGGGGCGCAAGCTTCCAAACAAACCTTCGCGTTCGTCATCGGGGCCAGCCGCAAAATAAAGCGCGTTTTTATCGCCGAGGCTTTCGCCATTGCCAAACAAAATTCCCCAGACTTTATCGACATTCACAGGCTTGCCGTTTTCGTCGCGCATATAGTCCACAAACTTGCGGGTTTTGGGTTCATAA
>JBILIE010000259.1:0-2636 GCA_044350115.1 Rickettsiales bacterium | reverse complement strand
TTTACTCTCAATATCGGTAATACGAAACTCAATTTCTTCGCGTGCTTCGTGCTGCTTTGGCGCAGTGATAAACACCCTGAAATGTCCCACACTATCCGCAAAAACCTGCAGATTATCGGCGGCAATATCGGTGGTGCTTTGAATCCGCAAAGTGTCGTTCTCCAAGCCTTTGATATTAATTTTAAATATACGATCCTCATGCGCTTTGTTGATAATGCTGAGGGCATAGCCATTGCGAATCGTGCCATCGGAAAGCGTGACGAAAAGTGGATTGCGATCATGTATCACCGAAATTTCTAAGGGCGAGCGCGTGAGCAGGGTATAAAGCATAAAGCAACCGACCAGCGTAATAATCCCGCCATACCAGAAACTGCGCGGGCGCAGCACTTTAAACGGTGTTTTATTTTCTGTATCGTAACTAATTAGCCCTTTGGGCAGGCCGATTTTCTCCATCACATTATCGCAGGCATCGACGCATAAGCCGCAGGCAATACATTCCATTTGCAGGCCTTCGCGAATATCAATTCCCATCGGGCAAACAACCACGCAAGAATCGCAGCTAATGCAGTGTCCTTTGCCTTCCCAGCTATCGCCCGCTTTGTGTTTGCCGCGTGGTTCGCCGCGTTCGGCATTATAAGCAATAATCAGCGTATCAGGGTCAAACATCGCCGATTGAAAACGCGCATAAGGGCACATATAGGTGCAAACTTGTTCCCGCGCATAACCCGCCATCAGATAGGTGGAGAAAGTGAGACCAAGAATCCAACCGCCCACGCTCCACGGCACATTGAGATGCAGAATTTGATCCATCAGGGTGGGAGCGTCATTAAAATAAAACACCCACGCGCCGCCTGTGAGCAACCCAATGATCAACCAGATGCCATGCGTCAGCCCTTTTTTCGCGATTTTTTCAAGCGATAAAGGCGCTTCATCCAACCGCTTGCGCGCGTTGCGATCACCTTGCACAATGCGCTCAACCCAGACAAATAAATCCGTCCACACCGTTTGCGGGCAAGCATAGCCGCACCATACACGGCCAAATAGCGATGTGACAAAGAACAGCCCCACCGCCGCGAGGATCAAAATCCCCGTGATGTAGTACACTTCCTGCGGCCAGATCTCAATGCTGAAGAAATAAGCGCGGGTATGTGCCATATCAATCAGAATGGCCTGATCGGGCGCATGAGAGCCACGATCCCAGCGCAGCCACGGAGTGAGGTAGTAGATGCCAAGCAGCAGCACCATCGTCACCCATTTCAGCTTACGAAATTTCCCCCAGACACGTTTGGGATAAATTTTTGCCTGTTTGGCAAAGAGCTGAAGGGGCTCGGTCATAATTTACTTATTCCGCAGCAGGTATTGCCACTGTCCTCTCAATGGCTGGGGAAGCCTCAACAGGCGCTGCCTCACCCCCGCCTAATGAATGCACATAGATGGTCAGTTGTTTGATGGTTTCATCTGGCAAACGCTCACTCCATGCAGGCATCACACCATGACGAGGATTGTGAACTTGTGCTGCAATGCTGGTTTTGTCACTACCATAGAGCCAGATCGCATCTGACAAATTAGGCGCGCCCATTTCACGGTTGCCTTTGCCTTCTCCTCCATGACACGCCGCGCAGTTTTCTGCAAAAATCGTTGCGCCAGCTTCCGTGGATTCACTTTTGCCAGAAAGGCTCAATACATGACCTGAAACAGCCGCGATCTGCTCTTTTGTTAAGAGGGAATCTTTACCAAAAGCGGGCATTTGTGACACGCGTGTTTCGGGATGAGCCGCATGGATACCGTATTTCAGCGTTTGATAGATTGTGGCAAGATCGCCACCCCAAATCCAGTCATCGTCATTCAGATTGGGATACCCACTGCCGCCTTGCGCGCCTGTGCCATGGCAGCCAGCGCAGTTTTCTTTGAACATGGTTTTGCCGCCTGCAACGGCGAAAGCATAGAGTTCGGGATCTTGCTGAATTTCCTCCAGCGAGTGGGCTTTGATTTTATCGGAAAATGCCCCACGACGCGCCGTGATTTCGGCTTGTTCCTCCGTTAGTTTTTGATACGACGTCCATTCCCACTTTCCCTTGGTTCCGCCGCGTGTGCCTTCGCCTGAAAGCGTTGGCCATGCAGGGTACACCACCCAATAACCCACTGCCCACACGCAGCAAGCGAAGAACACCCACAGCCACCAACGCGGTGCAGGAAGGTTGAGTTCTTTGATGCCGTCCCATTCATGCCCTGTGGTTTCAATGCCAGAGAGTTCGTCTTTATCTTTGTGATCAACCATGGAGATCCTCCTTTAGCGCGATATTGGCAAGTTTTTGTAGCTTCTCTTTAGCACTCGGGCGAAATGCCCAAACGGCAATCCCCACAAACAGTAAAAAGAAAAAGAGCAGGTTTGCCATCGGCAGATAATGTAAAAATGTTTCCATGATTATTGTGCCTCTTCTGCTTGATAGTCTTTAATTTCTGCCAAGGTACCCAGTACTTGTAGATAGGCCACCAGCGCGTCCATTTCCGATACAAACTCTGGCTGGTCGTCAAAATCACGCTGGTTCACTTTGTCGCCATAACGAGCGATGAGTCCTGCACCATCCGCATCGGCACGCGCTTGCGCCACCGCATCACTTTTTGCATTTTCGATC
>JBILIE010000258.1:0-2637 GCA_044350115.1 Rickettsiales bacterium | reverse complement strand
AAAGTGGGCAGCCATGGGAAAACCCCTGCCCGCTGGGCGTTTGAACGATCTTCGCCATATCATCTATAAATCTGCCGAGCAGAATGTCGGCCGCACCCGCAGACACCTTGCGTTGATGCTCAAAGAAGGCCTACTGAAAGAAAATATCGACGGCGAAGCGCTGCTATGGGCATATTCTCGCCTGATGGCGCGGCGCGAACAACGGCGGATTCTGATGGTGATTTCTGACGGCGCACCCGTCGATGATTCCACCCTCTCGCTCAATTCAGGTGATTATCTCGACCAGCATTTACGTGAAGTGATCCATATGATTGAAAACCGCTCACCTGTCGAACTCCTCGCTATAGGCATTGGTCATGATGTTCGCCGATACTATAAAAATGCCATTATGCTGGACGATGTGGATAGGTTGGGGGAAACACTGCTAACAGAAGTGACGAAATTGTTTTTTCAACGCTGAAGGTTACGCGTTGTATCCACCGCAAACCCTTCCACGCCGATTTTCTGATTAGATTGCAGCAGGTGATAGGGATAGAGGGAGAAGCCCTTAAAAGTTTCGTAATAAAACTTGGGGCTGGTGCCGTGGCTATCTGTTTCATCGTAAGGATATTTCTGTTGATCATGCTGGTTAAGCAGCACAAGACGCGCATCCCTCACCCCCTTCAAATGCGCTACCATCAGCGCCCCAGCAGTATCTGCATGCGGCAATACCGTCCGCAGGCCTTGTATAGTATCGCTCTCCATTCCATCATCTGGTTTGAAATAATATAAATTCTGGAAATTCCTTCGCAGCAAATTCTGCATGGCGAGTATCTGTGCTTCAGTATTGTGCAGATAATCCTCTTTACTAGTGACGGCCTTTCCCTCCACTTCGTAATTCGTCCAAATAAAATCGCCATTTTCTGCCTTCTCTACCAGAGGCGAAGCCGCCCGCGCTCCAGCGCCTATTTGAAACCAGCCGGGATAGCCATATTTATTAACAATCTGGGGATTCGGCCCTGGCAGCCTTCCATCACCGCTTTCCATCCGCGCTACTGCCGCCAATATGTGGTTGTACTTTTTGTCATAGCGCATTTCGCCTTGCAGCAAACGCGCATGCGCAGGTTGCCAGTCGAGTATTTGACGCAATGATTTATAGGCAGTGTCATATGCCAGTTTGCGATATTCAAAACTATGATCGCGCTCTGCCTGATAGACATCATATTGCTTATATGCCTGTTTTCGCTGATTTTTAGGGCACACACTTGCGTCAAAACCAAGATGATATTTCTCAGGCAAGGGATCAATCTCTGGTTCGCTACCCTCTGGGTAAAACTTCTCCAGCCATTCATAGTTTTCGTCTGGGTGAATATGGGATTTATGGATAGGATGCGCTATCAACGCAGGTTCTGATAAGGGAATGGCTCGAAACCATTGCTGGCTATCGGCAATATCAGTGCCAAACACGCACGCTTCCCCTTCCCATTTTAGCACCACCTTTCCATCATAAAATAATTCTTTTGTGTCAGTATTAACAGTAATGAAGGGTGTTTTGTCTGGCAACCAGTTAACAACGATAGGATTTTTTGTATCATACTTCGCTTTAATGGTGTGGATCTGGCCGAGTGCTATCTTTTCTTCCAGCACGACAGACGTTGCCTGAGGCAGATCATCCAGAATTATTGGCTGAGAGTGATCTTTAAAAGGGTTCACACAACTTCCCAGCACCCAACTTCCTAATACGGTAGGGCCAAAAATTTTCAGAAATTGACGGCGATTCATACCCATTTTTGACAGTCTATACTGAATTTACTAACATATAGTTACGTTATCATTGGATATTTCTTGACGAAACCCGCAGTTTGCCTAATAACTACAGTTTAAATATAGAGGATGTTTATGTCTTATAAAGTCGCAGTGGTTGGTGCCACAGGTAATGTCGGTCGTGAAATGTTGCAGACGTTGTTTGAGCGCAAATTCCCTGTGCGGGAAGTGGTCGCGCTTGCTTCCAGCCGCTCTATAGGCAAAGAAGTCAGCTTTGGTGATGTGAAAATTCTTAAAGTACAATCGCTAGAGCATTACGATTTCCACGATACTGATATTGCTTTATTCTCCCCTGGTTCCGCAGCATCTAAAGAATACGCCCCCAAAGCGGCGGCGGCGGGTTGCGTCGTGATCGATAACACTTCTTATTTCCGTATGGAAAAAGACATTCCGCTCGTGGTGCCAGAAGTAAACCCTGAAGCACTGGGCGAATTCCGCAAACGCAACATTATTGCCAACCCTAATTGCTCCACCATTCAAATGGTTGCAGCACTCAAGCCGTTGCACGACTTTGCAACGATTAAGCGTATTGTGGTCAGCACTTATCAATCCGTTTCGGGTGCGGGCAAAGAGGCGATGGACGAACTTTACGATCAAACTAAAAAGATTTATGTAAATCAGTTTGAAGCACCCCATAAATTCACCAAGCGCATCGCCTTCAATGTGATTCCACATATTGATTCCTTTATGGACAATGGCTGTACGAAAGAAGAATGGAAAATGATGGAAGAAACTAAGAAAATCTTGGGTGCAGACATCAAAGTTTCCGCTACTTGCGTACGCGTTCCAGTCTTTATCGGCCATTCTGAATCGATCAATGTAGAATTCGAAAAG
>JBILIE010000063.1:0-7730 GCA_044350115.1 Rickettsiales bacterium | reverse complement strand
GGTATGAGGCTAAGATTAATGCATAAAAAGGGCGGGGTTGCCCCCGCCCGAATACCAGATTACCTATTGTTTTTTGTTGTTGTTATTTATAGGGGCGATACTCCCCCTCGCTCCGCTCTCCCCCACGCTGGCGCGCCTCGCCTTGCTCGGTTGGAGGTATTCGGAGAGGATATGAACTATGCTGCCTCTTCCTCTTCGCCAAAGGTTTGTGCGTCAAAGGCATCTTCCCATGAACCCGTTGTTGCGGCTTTGGTGTATTCCGTGACGCGGTTTTCGAAGAAGTTGGTGTGCTCCACGCCGTTCAAAATCTCGTCCATCCAAGGCAGCGGATTGCGCTCAATGCGATACATCGGCTCCAGCCCCAATTGCATCAAACGGCGGTCGCCGATGAAGCGGATGTAGCGTTTTACATCTTCTGCCTCTAATCCCTCAATACCGCCCACGCCAAAGGCAAGGTCAATAAACGCGTCTTCATGGGTAATGATGGTTTCGCAGATTTTATACAAATCGCGCTTGAGTTCTTCCGTATCTACCTCAGGATTTTCGGCGAGGAAAGTTTTGTGCAAACGGATAATCGACAGCGTATGCAAGGTTTCATCACGTGCGCTCCACGCCACGATCTGCCCCATGCCGCGCATCTTGCCGAAGCGTTGGAAGTTCAGCAAAATCGCAAAGCTGGCAAAGAGCTGCAAGCCTTCGGTAAAGGCGCCAAAAGCCGCGAGCGTCCGCGCAATATCCATTTTACTATCGCAGTTAAATTCCTGCATATAGTCGTATTTATCCTTCATTTCCTTGTATTTCATGAAGGCAGAATATTCGGTTTCAGGAATCCCCAAAGTGTCCAACAAATGGCTATACGCCGCGACATGGATGGTTTCCATATTCGAAAACGCCGCGAGCATCATCTGCACTTCGGTCGGCTTAAACACCGCGCCATATTTGCGCATATAGCAGTTATTCACCTCGATATCCGACTGCGTGAAGAAGCGGAAAATCTGCATCAACAGATGTTTTTCCTCAGGCGTGATTTTGGTTTTCCAATCCTTCACATCATCCGCCAGCGGCACTTCCTCTGGCAGCCAATGGATGCGTTGCTGCATCAGCCAAGCATCATAAGCCCACGGATAATGGAAGGGTTTGTATACGGGTTTTGCGTCGAGTAGGCTCATTTTGTTCTCCTTAAAGTTCAGAATACAGAATTTAGTTGTCGGGGTTGTTGGCTTTGCGTTTTAGGGGTTGAGGTATCTTGGCGTATCTTCCGTTTGGCACACAGCAAATACAGGGACAGCGCATATCACTGATCGTTCCTGTATTTGCTGCTCCGGCTGGGCATATCCCTACCGGATCGTTTTCTGCATCACGGTTTTCTACTGTGCCACCTTGTTCCGCGCATTGCTGGTTCGTGAGCAACGTCACTGCCTGAGCAGAACCTGCAAACAAATATCCCGCCATTGCGATTACCAGAAAGGCCTTGAACAATTGGCAGATTGGCTCCGAATCAGGCCACAACATAGGCACAGAGAGGGTGAAACGATTTATAAACGGTTTTGCATCGAATAGACCCACTTTTTTTCTCCATTGATGACTTGATAATTCGCTAATCCGTTGACTCGTGGACTTCCTCCGAATCATCGAGTTATCGAATCACCCCCAATGACGCTTCGCGTCACTGGCAAGCCAAACACTCATCATATTTCGACGACTGCCCTGCATTGGCGTGCATGGCACCGCTGATAGCGGCTTGCTTTTTAATCAGCGACATTTCCAACTGCAATGCGGGGCTATCCGCTTCCACCTTATGGCTCACTTTATCCGAACGCTGCATGGAGGTGCTGCGGCAATAATACAGGCTTTTCATGCCCTTTTTCCACGCACTGTAATGTAGCAAATGCAGGTCGCGCTTGTTGATATCGGGCGCGAGGAACAAATTCACGCTCTGCGCTTGGCAGATATATTGCGTGCGATCCGCTGCATGTTCAATCACCCAGCGCTGGTCAATTTCCTGCGCGGTGGTGAAAGTAAGTTTTTCGTGTTCATCCAGAAAATCAAGATGCTGCACCGAGCCTTCGCTCGACGAAATACTCGCCCAGATATCGTCGTTATTCATACCCTTTTCGGTCAGCAATTTATCCAGATGCTTGTTACGCACCGTGAAGCTGCCCGAAAGCGTTTTTTGCACAAACACATTCGCCGCATAAGGCTCAATCCCCGGGCTGGAATTGCCGCCGATGATGCTGATAGAGGCGGTCGGTGCAATCGCCATTTTGTTGGAGAAGCGCTCCATGGAGCCGACTTCCGCCGCATCGGGGCAAGGGCCACGCTCAAGGCCGAGCGCCAGCGAAGCCGCATCCGCGCCTTTGCGAATATGCTCGAACATCTGCTTGTTCCACACCTTCGCCATCACCGATTCAAACGGCACGTTTTTCGCCTGCAAGTAAGAATGGAAACCCATCACGCCCAGACCAACCGAACGCTCGCGCATCGCCGAATAGGCCGCACGCGCCATTTCTTTCGGCGCAGTGTCAATGAAGCTTTGCAGGATATTATCCAGCAAACGCATCACATCTTCAATAAAGCGGTCATCGCTTTTCCACTCATCATAAGTTTCGAGATTGAGCGAGGAGAGGCAGCAAACCGCCGTGCGCTCATTGCCCAGATGATCAGGCCCCGTAGGCAAAGTGATTTCGCTGCACAGATTAGACGTTTTAACATTCAAGCCCAGCTGCTTGTGATGGTCAGGGATAAACTTATTCACATTGTCGATAAACAACATGTAAGGCTCGCCCGTTTCCATACGGGTAATCAGCAGCTTAATCCACAAATCACGCGCTTTTACGGTTTGCACCGGTTCGTTGGTTTTGGGGCTGAGTAGATCCCATTCGGCATCCTGCTCCACCGCCTCCATAAAGGCATCGGAAATCACCACACCGTGATGGATATTCAGCGCTTTGCGGTTAGGATCGCCACCGGTCGGGCGACGAATATCGATAAATTCTTCAATCTCTGGGTGCCAGATCGGCATATACACCGCCGAAGAGCCACGGCGCAAACTACCTTGCGAAATCGCCAAGGTCAGCGAATCCTGCACGCGCATAAAAGGAATCACGCCGCTGGTTTTGCCATTGCCACGCACTTTTTCACCAATCGAGCGCAGATTGCCCCAATAAGAGCCAATCCCGCCGCCACGCGCTGCGAGCCAGACGTTCTCATTCCATAAATCAACAATGCCTTCTAGGCTGTCTTGCGTTTCATTAAGGAAGCAAGAGATAGGCAAGCCACGGGTTGTTCCGCCATTGGAAAGAATGGGCGTGGCGGGAGTAAACCATAATTTGCTCATATAATCGTAAACACGCTGGGCATGCTCCTGATCATCGGCATAGGCACAAGCCACACGCGCAAACATATCCTGATAATTTTCACCTTCCAGCAGATAACGATCACGCAAGGTAGCGCGGCCAAAGTCAGATAGAAGCTCATCTCGTGACGTGTCCGTCACCACACTATAACTGGTCATAGACTTTATATTCCCCTGAGTTTTTTTATTATCTTTTTGTTCGTTCTGGTTTTCTACCAGTTTTATTGCTGTATTTGTATACATTTACCAGTCCCTGTTATTGTATAAGTTTTTGTTTTTGTTGTTATTCTTTTGTTTTGACTCCCGCTTTGCGCCTCGCTTCACACTCGGCTTTCCTCCCTGTCTGTTATCTTCTCTTATCATCGCAGAGTTGTCAACATCTAGGGGTTTTAATCTTTTGCTACACTAAATCTTGTGTTTTCAATCCTTACTTAAGTGGCATCATCTTGTTTTTCTTCCGCAAAATGCTCCTCCACCTCCCCTGTGCATCAACTTCTGCAAAGTAAGCAAATCCAAGCCTTTCCGCTGGGGATAAGGTTTGAGGTCTGGTATGAGCATTTTTTATTTTTTTGGAAAGCTGTTCCCAGAATGCAACAGATTTGAGGGAGTGCCTCAACGCGGCGGCGTTCCAATAACAACACCAGCAGAATATGGCAGAAACCCGCGCCCCGCAAGTATTTAGATATGCACATTTGGGGTGACAAAACCTAAGCGCTTGCGATCTTTAGGGGAAAAATTTTCCCTACACAGGGTTATACACAGAGGGGAGCGATGAGTGGCGAGTTGCGAGTGGTGAGCAAAGCCATTATGTGTAAGGGCATGATCCTCTCTCTTCTTGGCTTACGCGTGATGAATCCTGTTTCCCTGCGGGGGAAGCGGGTGTGGATCATTGGTGCGAGTTCTGGCCTTGGTGCCGCACTAGCCATTCAATGCGCGCATGACGGGGCGATCGTGGCACTCTCTGCGCGGCGACAAAGTGATCTGGAACAGGTGCAGGCGCAAATGGCGGGGGATAATCATCTGGTGCTACCGCTCGATGTTACCGACATGCCCAGTTTTCGTCGGGCGTTTGAGCGGCTGAAGGGGGAGTGGGAAAGCATCGACTATGTTCTCTATAGTTCTGGTCTGCGCCCAGTGCCCGAATGGGACACCTTCAAGGCGACGGAACAATTGAATGGCTTAGACGTGAATCTCGGCGGCATTTTCCGTTTGCTGGAATTAATGCTCCCGCAGTGGAAACAGCAAGGCGGCGGCAATCTCACGTTGATTGGTTCACTCATTGCGACAGGGGCGATGCCCTTGGCGGGCAGCTACGGCGCGAGTAAGGCAGGCGTGGCCTATCTGGCAGAGAATCTGCGGATGGATTTGGCGGATAAAGGCGTGCAAGTGCAACTCGTCAGCCCCGGATTTATCGATACGCCGATGGTCGCATGGCGCCCGCGCAAACAAATGCCGTGCCTGATGCAACCCCATATCGCCGCATGGAAAATTCGCAAACTACTGGGACGAGAGGATGTGTTTGAAATTCACTTCCCCAAAATGCTGTCCGTCCCTACCCACCTACTGCGCTGGCTATTGCCCCGAGAGTGGTGGATGGGATTGCTCAATTGGGCGCAAAGACGGACGAGCGAAAGTGCTCCCAGAATGGGTAGCGAGGGCAGTAGTCCACCAAACCAAACTTAAGCATGAGCCAAACAGCCTATGTGAGCGCCAACAGGCGCGATGGCGGAGCAAACGTAAGAGTCTAAACCTTCGAAACCTGACCGTAATCGAGTTCCACAGGGGTTGCGCGGCCGAAAATGGCGACGGAAACTTTGACTTTCTCGCGATCGTGATCCACTTCTTCCACCACACCCGTAAAGGAATCGAACGGACCATCGGTGATTTTGACGCTCTCGCCCACTTCATAGAATACGACGTTATTGACTGCGCCTGCGCCATCGGACATGCGCTTGAAGATGTTATCAACTTCGCTTTGCGGCACGGGTTGCGGGCGACCATTGCCCCCCAGAAAGCCTGTGACTTTATCGATGTTTTTGACCATGTGCCAAGTTTCATCCGTCAGAATCATTTTGACGAGGACATAACCAGGGAAGAATTTACGCTCTGCCGCCACTTTCTTGCCGCGACGCAGCTCCATAATATCTTCGCTAGGCACAACGACTTCTTCGATCTTGTCGGCAATACCTTGCTGCACTGCTTTTTCTTTAATCGCCAAAGCAATTTTTTTCTCGAAACCTGAATAAGCGTGGAGGATATACCAACGCATACGCGCTGCGCCAGCTGCGGGCTTTGCCGCTGCTTCTGTAGGAGCCTCTATGAGTGTTGCCAGTTCTACTGGCACCAGATCTGCTGGCACTTCCGCTGCCTGTGTTTGTTCCGTCATCTTATCCTCCAAAGCCCAAAATAAATTCAACTAGCATGGCGATGATTCCATCCACCAGCATAAAAAAGAGTGCCGCAACAAAGACCAATACCAACACCGTGAGCGTAGAAACCATCGTTTCTTTGCGCGTTGGCCACGCTACTTTCGCGGTTTCTTTGCGTACTTCGCTAAAAAATTTAACGGGATTCATCTGCAAATCTCTAGTCTCTAGTCGCCAGTCTCTGATTTATCATCGCTAGCGACTAGCGACTAGTAACCAGCGACTTATAAAATGGCAGGGGCGACAGGATTCGAACCTGCGACCTACGGTTTTGGAGACCGTCGCTCTACCAACTGAGCTACACCCCTAAACGGGGTTTAGGCATTTGGGATTGGGGATGAGGGATACCCCCCAATGCCCAATCCCAATGCCCATTCCCTTACTTAATAATCTTGGCAACAACGCCTGCGCCGACAGTACGGCCACCTTCGCGAATCGCGAAACGGAGACCTTCATCCATCGCAATCGGTGCGATGAGCTCGATTTCCATCGACACGTTATCGCCAGGCATCACCATTTCCGTGCCTTCTGGCAATTTCACCATCCCAGTTACATCCGTCGTGCGGAAGTAAAACTGAGGGCGATAATTGTTGAAGAACGGAGTGTGACGGCCACCTTCGTCTTTCGACAAAATATAGGCTTCCGCTGTGAATTGTGTATGTGGGTTGATCGTACCTGGCTTCGCAAGTACTTGGCCACGCTCCACTTCTTCGCGCTTTGTGCCGCGCAGCAGGATACCGACGTTATCGCCAGCCTGACCTTCATCCAGCAATTTGCGGAACATTTCCACGCCTGTGCAAGTCGTTTTAATCGTAGCGCGCAGACCCACTACTTCGATCTCTTCACCCACTTTTACAATGCCTTGCTCAACGCGACCCGTCACCACCGTGCCACGGCCAGAAATCGAGAACACGTCCTCCACTGGCATCAGGAAAGGCTTATCCAGCGCGCGTGCTGGCTGTGGAATCGCAGCGTCTACCGCTTCCATCAATTTCAAAATCGCAGCACGGCCGATTTCTTCGTTCTTGCCTTCCAGCGCCGCTAAAGCAGAGCCTTTCACGATAGGAATCGTATCGCCAGGGAAATCGTATTTGCTCAGCAATTCGCGGATTTCCATTTCCACCAATTCCAGCAATTCAGGATCATCCACTTGATCTACTTTATTCAGGAACACTACCAATGCAGGCACACCCACCTGACGCGCCAGCAGAATGTGCTCGCGTGTTTGTGGCATCGGGCCGTCTGCGGCAGAAACTACCAGAATCGCGCCATCCATTTGCGCCGCACCCGTGATCATGTTTTTCACATAATCCGCGTGGCCTGGGCAATCTACGTGTGCATAGTGGCGGTTTGCAGTCTCATATTCAACGTGTGCAGTCGCAATGGTAATACCACGCGCTTTTTCTTCAGGAGCCGCATCAATCGCGTCATAAGCCGTGTATTTCGCACCGCCAGTCTCCGCCAAAATCTTCGTGATCGCCGCAGTCAACGACGTCTTACCATGATCCACGTGACCAATCGTCCCAATGTTGCAATGCGGTTTACTGCGGTTGAATTTCTCTTTTGCCATGTCCGTATCCTCTTTCGCGATTCTAAAAAATTATGCTACTTTAGCTTTGATTTCAGCAGCTACATGCGTAGGCACTGGTTCGTAATGATGGAATTCCATACTGAATTGTGCGCGACCTTGCGACATTGAGCGCAACGTATTCACATAACCAAACATGCTTGCTAGCGGCACCATTGCATTGACCACGCGTGCATTGCCACGACTATCCATACCCTGCACCTGACCACGGCGGCTGTTTAAATCGCCAATCACGTCGCCCATATAGTCTTCAGGAGTCACCACTTCCACCTTCATCACTGGCTCGAGCAGCACAGGAGAAGCTTTAGCAATACCTTCGCGGAAGGCTGCGCGAGTGGCAATTTCGAACGCCAATACGCTC
>JBILIE010000062.1:0-7757 GCA_044350115.1 Rickettsiales bacterium | reverse complement strand
GATAGCTAGACACAAGCACTAGCCCCACCAGAGTTTGTAAAAGCAAAGCAAATCCGCTGGTAATCAGCACTGGTAGCTTGTGTTGAACGGTCACAATTTCAAAATACAAATTAGAAAGCGCAGATCGATCTATCTTCGCTTCTGGCTGTACATGAATGTTACGCAGCGCAATTTCGCTCACAATCCGCGCAAAAAAGCGGCGGTTGAATAGCTCCATAATGTAATATTGAATCGCGGTAAGCGTTCCGTAAACAAACAAAACCCCAAACAGGATAAAGGAAAGTATCGCCACTGGCCGAACCATCGCCGTATTGGTGAGCGTTGTAATTAACATCTGCACCGAAAGCGGCACTGCCAGCGTGAACAGACTAATCGCAATACCGTAGATAATTGCGAGTTTATAAAACACTTTCTCAGGCAGCAATATCATGATCACCAAGTCGTGCAACTTCGAGAGAGAAATACGAGATTTTGATGTGTTCTTCATGGGACTGTCTATAGCTTTAATCTTTTTCTATTTCTACCCTTAAACATCGGCTGTTACCCGCTGGTAAAGGGGAAAGGAAATCAATTATTGTCCGTGATTTTGTCTTGCAATACCTAAATTCAATATATTAAAGCCTGAATGCTAATAACTAATGACGTTTTGGTTAATTTGTGTAATGCAGACTTGCATGACCGAAGAAAAACAAGGCTGGTTCAGCCGCCTTAAAACTGGCCTCACAAAATCTTCTACGCAATTGGTGGAGGGGGTTGCTGGTATTTTTACCAAGCGTAAGCTGGATGCTCAGATGCTGGAGGAGCTGGAGGATCTGCTCATTCGTGCGGATATGGGGGCGGTAACGGCGGCGAGGCTTTGCGGGGTGCTCAAGAGAGAGCGGTTTGATAAAGAAGTATCTTCTGAAGAAGTGCGGGAGTTTTTAGCGGCTGAGATTGCGGAGATTTTGCAGCCGTATGCTCGCCCTCTCTCTATGGATGCTGCCAAACCTCATATCGTGCTAGTTGTGGGAGTGAACGGCAACGGCAAAACGACGACGATCGGAAAAATTACCAAGCAATTGAAAGCTCAAGGAAAAACGGTGGTTCTGGCGGCGGTGGATACTTTCCGTGCGGCGGCGGTGGAGCAGTTGCAGGTTTGGGGTGAGCGCAATGGCGTGGAGGTGGTGGCAGGTGCACAAAATGCTGACCCTGCAAGTGTTGCCTATGCCGCCGTGGAGCGAGCACAGGCAGTGGGTGTGGATGTGCTGCTGATGGACACCGCAGGGCGTTTGCAGAATAAAGCCAACCTTATGGCAGAGTTGCAAAAAGTAATCAAAGTTATCAAAAAGATGGATGAGTCGGCACCGCATTCCGTGGTGCAGATTTTGGATGCAACCACGGGGCAGAATGCCGTTAGCCAGGTAAAAACCTTCAAAGAATTGGTGGAAGTAACCGGACTGATAGTGACCAAGCTCGATGGTACAGCAAAAGCAGGCGTGGTGGTTGCGTTGGCAGAACAATTCAAGATCCCCATCCATGCGATTGGAGTAGGTGAGGGGATTGATGATTTGCGACCCTTTGACGCTGCAGAATTTGCGAAGTCGCTGGCAGGGCTTGCTTGATTAACACTTAAACGATAAAAGGCTTCCCATGAAAGGTATTATTCTCGCAGGTGGTTCTGGTACGCGGCTCTGGCCGATGACTTCGGTTATTAGCAAGCAGATGCTACCGATTTACGACAAACCGATGTTGCATTATCCGCTGGCATCCTTGATGCAAGCGGGGATACGTGATATTTTAATCATCAGCACGCCGCGTGATTTGCCGATGATGCAGCAATTGATGGGCGATGGTTCGCAATTGGGCATTAACCTGCAATATGCCGCGCAGCCTGCGCCTGAGGGCATTGCACAGGCCTTTATTATCGGCGAGAAATTTGTGGATGGCAGCCCTGTTTGTTTGATTCTGGGCGATAATATTTTCTATGGGCAAAATCTGCGTCCTCTAACAGAAAAAGCCGCCCAAACCGAAAAAGGCGCGATCGTCTTTGGCTATCATGTGGGCGATCCTGAGCGATACGGTGTGGTGGATTTTGACGAGAGCGGCAAAGCCCTCTCGATTGAAGAAAAACCCGCGAAACCGAAATCAAATTGGGCGGTGACTGGCTTGTATTTCTATGATGCGCAAGTGACCGAGATTGCGAGAAACCTTAAGCCTTCCGCTCGCGGTGAGCTGGAAATTACGGATGTGAATAAGGTCTATCTGGAGCAAGGCACGTTGCAAGTGGAGCTGCTAGGGCGTGGCACGGCATGGCTTGATACGGGTACGCCTGATTCGTTGCTCCAAGCCGCACAATTTGTGCAAACATTAGAAGCGCGCCAAGGGCTAAAAGTGGCCTGTGTAGAAGAAATCGCTTTCCGCCGTAAGTTTATCGACGCGGCGCAGTTAGAGAAACTCGCCGAGTTTTATGGCAAAAGTGACTACGCCAAATATCTGCGCATGGTGCTGGCGGAAAGCAAGGGGTTGCGGTGAACGCTGCGCCATTGCTAATAATCGGCGCAAACGGGCAGGTGGGAAAAGCTCTTATGGAGCTTACTAAAAATGCCATTAGTGTGACACGCGAAGAATTTGATTTGGAGAAAATGGAGTTCTTCCCCAGCGAGTCTGGTTTGCGGCCTTCAGCGATTATCAATGCAGCTGCCTATACCGCAGTGGATAAGGCGGAGGAAGAGGAAGTGCGGGCGCATAACATCAACGCCCGCGCACCGGAGATTCTTGCCCGCTATTGCCGCGAACAGGATATCCCCTTTGTCCATTATTCCACCGATTATGTGTTTGACGGTTCGGGCAAAGAGCCGTGGAAAGAAACCGATGCTACTAACCCCTTAAGTGCCTATGGCCGCACCAAGCGGGAAGGGGAAAAACGCATCGAAGCCGTGGGCGGGAAGTATCTCATCTTCCGCACATCTTGGGTGTATGACGAAACAGGAAAGAATTTTGTGAACACCATGCTGCGCCTCGGCACAGAGCGTGACGAATTGCGCGTGGTGAACGATCAATGGGGTGCGCCGACCTATGCGCGACATCTGGCACAAGCCACGTTGGCGGCATTGGAGAATGCACAAAAGGCCTCTCGTTTTCCCTCAGGGATTTATCATCTATGCGGTGGCGGAGAAACTAACTGGCAGGCCTTTGCGCGCGAGATTTTTGCGCTTCGTCATTGCGAGGAGCGTAGCGACGCGGCAATCCCAAAAGAAGTCTGGATTGCTTCGCCTTCGGCTCGCGATGACGGTATGCAAAGCCCCAAAATTCATGGAATTCCCAGCAGTGAATACCCCACCCCCGCCAAACGCCCAATGAATTCACGGCTGGATTGCAGCAAAGCCAAGCAAGTGCTAGGGGTAACATTGCCTGCATGGGAAGCGGGATTAAAAGAATGTTTGGAGCGAAGAAATGAAAGTCATCGATTGTCCGCTTGAGGGATTGAAAGTAGTTGAGCTCGATCTCCACGGAGATGCGCGTGGATTTTTTGTGGAGCGGTACAGCCAGCAAAAATTTGCTGATGCAGGTCTGCCGACTGATTTTGTTCAGGATAATCACTCGCGCTCGGCGCCGAATGTTTTGCGTGGGCTGCACTATCAGGCTAATCCCGCGCAGGGTAAAATGGTGGGCGTGACGCACGGAGCGGTGTGGGATGTGGCGGTAGATATCCGCCCTGATTCAGTTACCTATGGTCAGTGGCACGCAGTGGAACTGACGGGCGAAAATGGGCGGCTATTCTGGATTCCCGGTGGATTTGCTCATGGTTTTTGTGTGCTCGGCGACGATCCGGTGGATATGTTGTATAAAGTGACAGGCCAGTATAATAAAGCAGGTGAGGGCGGAATCTTGTATGATGACCCCGATTTGGCGGTTGACTGGCCGCTGAAAAACCCGATTATTTCAGATCGAGATAAAGGGTTAATCTCGTTTGCTGATTACAAAAAGGAACCGCCAAAATGGTAGCTAAAACCAGCGTTGTTATTGTCACTTATCACACGGGAGCATCGTTGCGCTTAGCGGTAGAATCAACGCTTGCGCAAGCGGCGTTGAAAGAGCTGGTGATTGTCGATAACGGCAACCCTGAGGAGTCGTTGGCATGGCTGCGTGGTGTGGCGGAAGCCAATAAAAAAGTAACGCTGCTGACAGGCCATGGAAATATCGGCTTTGGCGCGGCATGTAACTTAGGTGCGGCGCAGTGCAGTGGCGAGTTTATTCTGTTGCTTAACCCCGATAGCCTTTTGCCCGAAAATGCGCTGCGCGATATGCAGGACGCACTCGCCAATAAGCCAGAATTCTGGGCGGCAGGCGGGCAGATGGTTAATGCGGATGGTACAGAACAGCGCGGCAGTCGCCGGCGGTTGCTCACTCCACGCACGGCGATTTCGGAAAGTCTATATCTCTACCGTCTGCTTGGTTGGGAGCGCATGAACCAACATAAAGAACCACTACCCGAAACTCCCACGCAGGTGGAAGCTATTTCGGGTGCTTTTGTGTTCATCCGTCGCGATCATTACGAGGGCTTAAACGGCATGGACGAAAAGTATTTCATTCATGTGGAGGATATGGATTTCTGCCGCCGCATCAATGAAGCGGGCGGGAAGATTTTGTTCGTACCTTTGGTAAAAGTGCTGCATCTCAAAAGCACCAGCAAAGTTTCGTCTGCTTTTGTTGAATATCACAAAACTAAAGGTTTTATTCTCTATCATCAAAAGTTTTATCCGCCTTTGGTGTGGATACTGATGGCGGCGGGATTATGGGCGCGCTTCCTTGTGAAGTTATTGGTGTTGGGCGCGCTGCGCGTGTTGCCAGAGAAAGAAGATCGTAAAGCAGTGCGCCGTGTATTATGGCTGCATGAATATTTGCGTGAACCAAAAGACGAAATGGCAGAATATAAAGACAAGACGGTGATGGTCACGGGGGCGACTTCCCAAATTGGCATTGGGGTGATAGGGCGATTATTGGCGCAAGGTGCCAAGGTGATCGCGCTGCGTCATAAAACCGATGTGTATTTTAATCACCCAAATCTTACATGGATTTCGGTAGAACTCAAAAACGATACGGTAGATTTGCAGAACCAGAAGGCAGATGCGCTGATTCATTGTGCGCCGTTGTGGCTGCTCGATCCGCTGTTGACACCCGTATTTAATGCGAAGGTAAAGCGCGTGATTGCGTTTAGCTCCACTTCGGTATTTGTGAAGCTTTATTCAAGCAATAAAAGCGAGCGTCAATTGGTGGAGCGTCTTGAAAAAGCAGAGCTGAATCTGGCGGAACGTTGCCGCAAATCGGGCGGTAGTTTTACCATTTTCCGTCCAACGATGATCTACGGTTTAGGGCTAGACGAAAATGTAACGCGCATTGCTGAAATCGCGCAGCGTTACCATTTCTTTCCGCTGTATCCGCCTGCGAAGGGCCGCCGCCAGCCTGTGCATGCAGATGATCTGGCGCAAGTGGCACTGGCGAATTTGGATAACGCAAAAACCTTCAATAAGAGCTATAATATTGGTGGTGGCGAGGTGCTGACCTATCAGGCGATGGTCGAAAAAATCTTTGGCGCGTTGGGGCAAACGCCGCGCACAGTGATGTTTAAATATCTGCCAGAAGTGTTGGATATTCTGGGTAAGTGGCTGCTCGGTGGCAAAGTGAATGGCGAAATGGCGCGGCGCATGAACGAGGATATGCTCTTTCTCGACAGCGCGAAACACCGCGATTTCAGCTTTAAATTCCGTGATTTTCTTACTAAGGGTAAGCGCGATTTAGGGCAGTTGTAGGAAAGAAAAACATGGCAATCAACTATGTAAACGGGAATTTTATTCCTTTCGATGAGGCGATGGTGCCGATGGAAGATCGCGGGCATCAGTTTGGTGACGGGATTTATGAGGCGATTGCGTTTTTTAACCGCAAGATGGTGGATGCTGCGCCGCATTTTACTCGTATGGAGCGTAGTTTGCGCGAGATTCGCATCAATGCGCCCATGCCCACGGCAGAGATTGAAGCTGCGTGTAATGAGCTGATTAAATGTAACGATTATGAGCATGGTGGCGTGTATCTACAAATTACACGCGGAGTGCAAAAACGCGATCACACTTTTGCGGCAGATATGAAATCTTGTTTGACGATGGCGGTGTTTGGTCAAAAAACGCCTGCGCCTGAATTGGTTGCGAGCGGATGCAAGGTGATTACTCACCCTGATTTGCGCTGGAAACGCTGTGACATTAAAACCATCAATCTGCTGCCTAATGTGATGGCGAAGCAAGCGGCGACCGATGCGGGTGCGCGTGAAGCCTTGCTGGTAAAAGAGAATGGCGAGATCTCGGAAGCCTCTGTCTCCAACGCGATGGCGGTGATTGGCGGCAAGATTGTGACGCATCAACCGAATAACGAGATTTTGAATGGCGTGACGCGCATGACAGTGTTGGAGCTGGCGCGCAATCTGGGTTATGCAGTGGAAGAACGCCCATTCACATTGGATGAACTGCTGACAAAAGCAGAGGGGGCTTTTCTGACAGGCACCACGACCAACGTGCTTTCGATTGTATCGGTTGATGGTAAAGCCATTGGCAATGGCAAGCCGACCGAAATCGCGCTGCGCCTGAACGAGGCTTATCTCGATTATATCTATCAACAAACGGGATACCGCGCGCATGACCTTAAAGCAGCCTAAAGCCGTTCTGTTTGATTGGGACAATACACTGGTGGATACTTGGCCAGTGATTCATGCTGCCTTGCATGAGATGTTTGTTGTAATGGAGAAGACTCCGTGGACGCTGGAAGAGGTAAAGCAGCGCGTGAAACATTCGGCGCGTGACGCTTTTCCTGCGCTGTTTGGCAATGACTGGCAGCGCGCGGCGGATCTCTATCGAGATTTTTATCGTGCGAAGAACTTAGAAACACTGACACCGTTACCACAAGCAAAAGAAGTGTTGGATGCGCTCTATGATAAAGGCGTGTCGATGGCGATTGTAAGCAATAAAATGGGCGATACTTTGCGCAAAGAATGTGCGCATTTGGGCTGGGATAAATACTTCACCGCACTGATAGGTTCGAGCGATACGGAGCATGACAAGCCGCATCCGCTGCCAGTATTCACAGCGCTGGGCGAGGTAAAACCCTCAGACGATATGTGGTTTATGGGCGATAGCGTGGTGGATTTGGAAGTGGCGATTCGCGCTGGCCTCACACCGATTTTGTATGGCCCCGTGACGCCCGAAAAAGCAGGGGAGTACGGTGGCTTTGCGTTCACTCGCCACTACCGCGAACATGCGGAAACGCTGACGGAATTAAGCCGCTTCTAAATTTACAGAGATATTGTAAAAGTAATTGGCATATGGTCGCTGTACTCAAGCCATAGACTTGGAGTGCCGATCTCAAATGTTGAATCATGAGTGATTAGTTCTTTAGATAAAAAAGCGTAGTCAATATGATAAGGTTTTTCTAGTTTTCGCTGCATATACAAAGTAGGGTTGCTCTCATCTCCCGGATTTTCCTTTTGAAGTATATGGTACAAACTATTCATGCCAAGATTAGCTAAATCTCTGACTACCTCGCTGTGATTCCAGATGCGTCCTTTTTTATCCCAACAAGTGTTACTGTTAAAATCTCCACAAATGATAGTTGGATCATTTAGTAAGTAAGTTTCATTTGTTTTGATATATCGCCAGAGTTGTCCGATATAGTGCAGGTTTTGTGACTTTGATTTTTTTGTCCAAACTGCAACCAAATTAATTTTATGGTTGATG
>JBILIE010000257.1:0-2660 GCA_044350115.1 Rickettsiales bacterium | reverse complement strand
CGCGCCCACACGCTTTTCCTGCGCCTTGCTGACCAGTTCTTCGTAAGACCGAATCCGCGCTTTCGATTTTGCCTGACGCGCTTTGGGGCTGCTACGCACCCATTCCAACTCTTCCTGCAATTGTTTCTGACGGCCCGATTCCTCGCGCTCTTCCTGCGCCATCCGTTTTTGTTTTTGCTCCAAATACGTCGAATAATTGCCTTCGTAAGGCATCCCCTGCCCGCGATCCATTTCCAAAATCCAGCCCGTGACGTTGTCGAGGAAGTAACGATCATGCGTAATCATCACCACAGTCCCCTTATACGCCGTGAGGAAATGCTCCAGCCACGCCACCGATTCCGCGTCCAAATGGTTGGTCGGCTCATCGAGCAATAACAAATCAGGTTTTTCCAGCAATAATTTGCAGAGTGCCACGCGGCGTTTTTCACCGCCAGAGAGCTTATCCACTGTCGCATCACCATGCGGTGTGCGCAGCGCATCCATCGCGATTTGCGCATCGCGCTCTAAATCCCACGCATCCGCCGCATCGATTTTTTCTTGCAAATCCGCCTGCTGTGCCATCAATGCGTCCATCTCCGCATCGGTGATATCTTCGCACATTTTCATCGAAATTTCATTGAAGCTATCGACAAGCTGCTTCCGCTCACCCATCGCATCCATAATATTGCCCATGACATTTTTGGATTCGTCGAGCTTGGGTTCTTGCTCCAAATAACCAATTTTGACACCGTCCATTGCCCAGGCCTCGCCCGAAAAATCCTTATCCAACCCCGCCATAATTTTAAGCAGCGTCGATTTACCCGAACCATTCGGCCCCAAAACGCCAATTTTCGCCCCTGGATAAAAGCTAAGGTGAATGCCCTTGAGCACATCTTTCCCACCTGTATACGATTTGCGGAGGTCTTTCATTACATAGATATATTGGTAAGCAGCCATGGGGGGTTCCTTGAAGTTTTTTCGCTATAAACCTAGGGTTTTAGGCAAAATTCGCAAGATAAAAGATTAAAGCACCTGATAATAAATACTTCTGCTCAGCACCCCTATCAGGTGTACTTTTAAATCATCGTTACCATGATTGGTGACTCGATAATTTCCCATACATCGCTCGTCGCTTAAGGATGGCGAGGGAATCTCTCTTCCCTTTGTCTAGGGCTGATGATTTGCATGGATTGCTATTGAACCGACTGGTTTCATGATGCGCCCTATATGCGACCGAGACGAAATCAGTAAAAAATCTAAACAACTCAATTCCATGAAAGAAATGGTGATCTGGGTGGGAATCGAACCCACGACAACCTGATTAAAAGTCAGGTGCTCTACCGACTGAGCTACCAGATCATACCTTGGCAAAGAGAGGGGACAACATAGGTATGGTGGGCGATTTGTCAATCTTATTATGACGAAGATTGAATGAAAAATGGATGTGCATCAAGGCTTGCGTTCGGTGGGGTTATTTGCTAAACAACCCCTTCTTTTGAAGATTATGTGCGGTCGTGGCGAAACTGGTAGACGCACTACCTTGAGGTGGTAACGGGGCGACCCATGGAGGTTCAAGTCCTCTCGACCGCACCATAATCTTTCTTTCATTCACTCTATGGCTTTATCAATCCGAGCAACCCATGAGATTTGGGGAATGGCTCCATTGCGCAAGAAAAACTTCTAGTGTTGCGTGAATGATCGCTTCAAGCCTGTAAGGGATTTGCCGCACAAAGAAGTTTCTCTCACAGATAATCTCCTTTAAGAAACCATCCACAAAACACCTTCGTAGAACCTCTGTTAACAATCCAGCCCTTCAGTCCCCCCATTAACTCTCTTCACTTGTGCAGCAAGAGTCGTGGCTGGTGTTCTTTTACGCCGCCACTTTCTTTGCTGTCACACTCAATTCGCGGGCGCATTCGGCCATGGTTTTGGAGTGGCGCGCAATGGCATCTGTCAGATAATAATTATCCAACGCATAGGCCACTGGCTCGCCCTGAATGGCAAAAGTCTTTTTGCTTTCGGCTTTTACTTCCGACGACGTAATCACATCAATCTGCGCCAAATGCGGCAGCTTTTTGAAAATGCGCGCACGCAGTTCTTCCAGCGTATTATACGGCAGAGTTTTCTTCGCGGCTTCAGAAAGGGCGCGGATAATCTTCCAATCTTCTTTTGCTTCCGCAGGCGCATTCACCGCGAGCGACGCCAGTTGTGGGCGGCCTTCGGTGTTCACATACAAACCGTCCTGCTCGGTATAGGCCGCCGCAGGGAAAATCACATCCGCACGATGCGCACCCGCATCGCCATGATGCCCCTGATAAATCACAAAGCAATGCCCGCCTATGGACTGCACATCCAGCTCATCCGCACCCAGCAAATACAACACTTCCACATCACCAGAGCGCGAGGCTTCCATAATCTGCTTCGTGTTATAGCCTTTTTCCGCAGGCACAAAACCCGCATCCAGCGCGCCAACGCGCGCAGCAGCCGTATGCAACACGTTGAAGCCATTCGGTGCTAATTCCTTCGCCGCCGCATGAATTTCTACGCCGTCATTACGCGCTAATGCCCCCTGCCCCAGAATCACCAGCGGATGCTTCGCCTCTTTCAACGAGGCGGCTAGTGGGTGTTTGCCAGAGAGTAAATCATTCAGCACCGATACATCATCACCCAGCCATTCGGTC
>JBILIE010000256.1:0-2663 GCA_044350115.1 Rickettsiales bacterium | reverse complement strand
ATCTTTGATGTTCAAGATAATGTGAGTCACATCTTCACGCACGCCAGGAATCGTCGAAAATTCGTGCAATACGTTTTCGATTTTCACCGCAGTCACTGCTGCACCTTGCAGCGAAGAAAGCAATACGCGACGGAGTGCGTTGCCGAGTGTATAACCAAAACCGCGCTCCAACGGCTCAGCAAGCACAGTTGCACGACTAAGATCTTTGTCTTTAGTGGTGATGTCTAATTTTGCCGGCTTGATCATATCTTGCCAGTTTTTATTGAGAAGCGCCATATATCCCTCTTATCAAATGCTAAATCGGATGTGATGTAAGCTTGTTAAAACCAAATTAATTATACGCGACGACGTTTTTTCGCGCGGCAACCATTGTGTGGAATCGGGGTCACATCACGAATAGAAGTGATATTCAAACCCACCGATTGCAACGCACGCAGTGCAGATTCACGGCCACTACCAGGGCCCTTCACTTGCACATGCACGGTTTGCAAACCATGTTCCATTGCTTTTTTTGCTGCGTCTTCTGCCGCCATTTGCGCTGCAAACGGGGTGGATTTACGCGAACCCTTAAAGCCCTTAGAACCCGAAGACGACCAAGAGATCACGTTACCGCTTTTATCGGTCATGCTCACAATCGTGTTGTTAAAAGTCGCTACGATAAACGCAACGCCTTCCGGAATGTTTTTACGGTCTTTTTTCTTAGTCCGCGCTGCTGCAACTGCTTTTTCTTTAGCCATGATTCTTAGACTCCGCGGTTATTTTTTCTTACCAGCAATCGCAACGGCTTTGCCTTTACGAGTGCGTGCATTGGTGTGCGTACGCTGACCGCGCACAGGCAGGCGACGACGATGGCGCAGGCCGCGATAGCAACCCAAATCCATCAGACGCTTAATATTCATGCTCGTCTCACGACGCAGATCACCCTCTACAGTGAAGTCAGCATCAATGATTTCGCGCAATTTGATGACTTCATCATCCGTGTAATCTTTGGTGCGTTTATCCAGTGAAAGACCAGCCTTCACCAAAATATCGCGCGCAAATTTACGGCCAATACCGTGAATGTAGGTAAGCGCGATTTCACCACGTTTATCTGCGGGGATGTTTACACCGGCAATACGAGGCATAGATTCTCCTAAGTTGTTACTTTCAGAACCTTCTGAAAGGCTTATATTTTTTGACTACGCGCCACCACTAATAATAAGCGCGCGGAGGCAGCATAATAGGCAGATTCAAAGGCATGTCAACGCCTTTTACAGTCGTTTTATCATTTTTTCTATATCAGATTGAACCATCTGAATGGACTGCATTCCATCCACCGAGCGTAGCGCCCCCATATTTTCATAATAAGGCAGCAATGGTGCGGTTTGCTCATTATAAGCGTTAAGACGCTTGGCCACTGTTTCGGCGTTATCATCCTCACGGCGCGTGAATTCGGCTCCGCCACATTCATCACATATTCCCGCTACTTTTGTGGGACGAAAAGTATCATGATACCCTGCCCCGCATTTTGCACAAGCAAAGCGCCCCGAAATACGCTTCACCAACGCGGCATCATCGACTTCCAGCTCCAACACCACATCCAGTTTCAAGCCTTCAGCGACAAACATGTTCGTAAGCGCCTCTGCCTGCGCCAGCGTGCGCGGGAAACCATCGAGAATGAATCCATTAGCACAATCAGCATCTTTAATGCGTCCGCGAATCAGATTGACCATAATATCATCGGCCACCAACCGCCCCGCCGACATAATTTTTTGCACATGCTGACCCAGTTCAGAACCTGAAGCTGCCGCCATACGCAACATATCGCCCGTAGACAGCTTAGGGATGGAAAATTGCTGCGCTATAAAATCGCCCTGCGTACCCTTACCCGCACCTGGTGGGCCTAATAAAACAATAATCACTATTTACCCCCGCGCAGTTTTGCCTTCTTCAGCAAACCTTCATATTGATGCGCGAAAAGATGCGACTGAATTTGTGATACGAAATCCATAATCACATTCACGATAATCAATAGACTCGTGCCGCCAAGGAATAAAGGTAGAGAGTATTTAGAAATCACCACATCAGGCACAATACACACAAACGACAAATACACCGCTCCGACCACCGTCAACCGCGTCACCACATAATCCAGATAATCAGCGGTTTGCTTGCCGGGGCGAATACCGGGTATATATGCACCATTCTTTTTCAAATTATCTGCCGTCTCATCCACATTAAACACAATCGAGGTGTAGAAAAACGAGAAGAACACAATGATAAGCGTAAACAGTGCAATATAAAGCGGCTCGCCATGTTGCAAATAGGCGGTGATATTGGTCAGCCATGCCATATTCGGGTTGTTGGCATTAAAGCCTGCAATCGTCAGCGGCAATAACAATACCGAGCTTGCAAAAATAGGTGGAATCACGCCTGCCATATTCATTTTAATCGGCAAATGCGTGCTTTGACCTTGGTACAATTTATTGCCCACCTGACGCTTCGGATGCTGCACAATCACTTTTCGCTGCGCGCGCTCCATAAAACAAATAAAGGCAAATAAGGCAATCAACCCGACCAACACTAACAACACCATTTCGGTCGGCAATACGCCACGACGCCCCAGATCAAACATACTGGCAAAAGCGGGGGGAAAACTCGCAATAATCCCCACCGAAATAATC
>JBILIE010000255.1:0-2672 GCA_044350115.1 Rickettsiales bacterium | reverse complement strand
TCCCATTCATGCACGCCGATGACAGCGGGGAAGCGCAGATTTCTGATTTTCATTTCCATGATGTTATTTCTCCGTTGGCTCTGTATAGAGTATCTCGCCCGTCAGTGCAGTATTTTCTGCCAATGCCAGTACCGCAGCGGATACTCGCTCTATCGGCACGCGGGGTTGGTTAGGATCATGGCTGTCATCGCCTTCTGTCGGTAGAACATAAGCGGGAGCAACGGCGTTTACTCGAACTTTTGGGGCGAGATCTTTTGCGGCCATAAGGGTGAATTCCGCCAAGGCTTTTTTCGCCAGTAAATAGGCAAAATGCGAGGTGCGGTGTGTGCGTATGGATATATCCAAAAGGTTGATGACTGCGCCCTCCCCTATTTGTGTATGAAATGCCTGCGTTAGCAAAAAGGGCTGCATAAAGTTAGTAGTGAAATCTGCCATTAGCGATTCTGGTGTGGTATTGGCAAAACTAATTCGCCGAAAAGTGGAGGCATTATTGACTAACACTGATAGATGCGGAAAGGCTGATTTTGCCTGTGCTATCACGCTGGGCAGTGACGCTAAATCATTCAAATCCTGCTGTATCAACACGCATTTTCTGCCAAATGCTTGAATCTTCTGTTGAGTGGAAATCGCTTCTGCTTCTGAATGATGATAATGCAGTGCTACATCATATCCCGCTGCTGCAAATTCGAGTGCGATTGCTTTGCCAATTCGGCGGGCGGCGCCAGTGATAAGCACCGCTTTCATCTTGGCACAGCTTTCACTGCGAGTTGATCTGCTCGCTCGTTCATTTCATCGCCATCATGCCCCTTCACCCATTTCCACACCATGTGATGCCTCATTGTTTCCGCCTCTAACTCCTGCCAGAGATCAGCGTTTTTAACTGGTTTTCTATCTGCCGTTCTCCAGCCTCGCGCCTTCCAGCCTGGCAGCCATTCGGTGATGCCTTTCAGCACATAAGTGCTATCGGTAAATAACGTCACCTGACAGGGTGCTTTAAGTGCGCGGAGTGCTTGAATCGCCGCCATCATCTCCATCCGGTTATTTGTAGTGTCCGCCTCCCCGCCCGAGAGATCTTTGATATGTGAAGGGGTAATCCTCCCCCGAGCATCGCTCTCCCCCACGCTGCGCGCCTCGCCTTGCTCGGTGGAAGTTTCTAATTGATTGATGGTGTCGTAAATCAACACCGCGCCCCAGCCCCCTGGCCCAGGATTACCGCTACATGCGCCATCGGTATAAATAGTAACGTGTTTCATTGACTGCACCAATATTCCCACTTCTTTACATATTCCAGCGGATCTTTTGGCGTGACCACGGCTCCTTCCACACGGAAAAACCAATCATGTGCACGCGTTAACAAGAAGCGCAATGCCGCGCCGCGCGCTAAAAAGGGCAGATTCTCTTGTTCAGCAACACTCAATTTGCGATGTTGTTCGTAGGCTAGCATAAGCGCATCGGCTTTGGCTTGATTCAGCGCCCCCTCTGCCTCAAAACACCATGCGTTCAAACAAATAGCCAGATCATAAGCAAGATAATCCGTGCAAGCGAAATAGAAATCGATCACCCCTGTAAGCTGCTCGCCTTCAAAAAACACGTTATCAGGGAATAAATCAGCGTGAATCACTCCACTTGCCAGCTTCAGCGATGACCATTGCTGCATCGCGTCCATTTCTTTGCTAAGTGCTTCTTGCAAGCCTACTTGCAGTGTATCCAAATGCGGTGCAGTTTTTTGATAGAGTGCAGTGAGTTTGTGCGGCGCAAAATCATTCGGGCGAATCTCTACAAAGTCTTCCACCACCCGATGCATTAATGCGAGTTCTTTACCCAAATCGGTCAGATGAACTGGCTCAATCTGCGTAACACCCCTGCCCTGCAAAAAGCTGGTGAGCACCGCTGGCTTGCCAGCCAAAGTGCCAATCACTTCGTCATCATGCTGGCGATAAGGTAATGGGCAGTTGATTCCCTTATGTTCCAGATGTGCCATATAGCGCATATAAAAAGGAAGATCTTCGCGCTTCGCACGGCGCTCAAAGAGAGTGAGAATCGCTTTTGACTCCTCCCCCTTGCCCTGATTGAGCGTCAGCAGATAATTGGTATTTTCGATACCCTCTGCAATCCCCTGCGCCGATTTAAGCGTGCCTAAATCGTATAATTTTAAAAATTCAGCGATTTGATCATCTGAAAGGTGTGTGTATATTGCCATAGTCGGCGGTGTAATCTATCTGGCACAAAATTACCAGCTTAGGTTGCTCTGCGCTCAAGATTATGAAAGCTAGGCATTTTATGCATAGAAGATTATTTTTATGAAGCTTTTGTGACAGAAATAGTGCTTGAACAGCCCCCGCTTTTGTGCTTTTCTTTGCTTGCTAGGTAAAAATTACCTGCATTAATGAAAAATTAAAAAAATAAAAATATGATGCAGAAATCTGAGAGAACACTTTTCAGATAATTTTGCGAAACTGACCAGGGAGAATATGCATGGATAGTATGGCGCAGACCATTCGGGCGCTCGGGCCTATTAAATTAGGTCTTATGGCAGCCGCAGCCGGTGTTATGGTTAGCTTTTTTGTTTTCCTTACGCTTCGTATGTCCTCGCCTGTGATGGCTCCGCTTTATAATGAACTGCCGATGAAGGACAGCTCCGCCATTGTGAGCGAGCTGGAAAAACGTGGCAT
>JBILIE010000254.1:0-2686 GCA_044350115.1 Rickettsiales bacterium | reverse complement strand
TGCGTTGCATCGGCATTAATCACTACGCCATTGTGCAATTTCGCCAGTGCCGTCGCACGTGCCGATTTTCCGCTCGCTGTAGGGCCATAAATGAGATGAATTTTTTGCTGCATTAAAACATTTTTTGCTGCATTAAAACCGATAATGATTCAGGTCAATAGGAGCATCAGCGGCAGTATGTTTTAACGGCTTCAGTGCTTTGTCTGGCAGCTCCTTACCCCCGTAAAATTGCTGCATCAGTTCCTGCCCCCCGCGGGAATAAAGCGGCAGCAACAAATTGCCCTTACAAAACCCGCAGCCATAACTTCTGCCCACTCGCCGCCAGATAGAGTATATCGGCCCTGGAATTAACAGCACAAACCAGACAAACAGCTCCATCTTCGTGCTGCCCTTGGGTATTTTTTGGGGATGCCCCGTATAACCACACTCGGCGCAAATTTTTTCTTGTGAGGCGGCAGACATAATGCGTGATTATCCTCCGTAAATCGATTAAACTTCTTTCTAAAGAGGATTCACGATGTACGCTAGCAGTATTCTACTTGTCACTATTCCCGCTACGTTACTTTATTTTCAGGCGGAAAAAATAAAAGAAAAACGCAAAGCAGCGCAAAACGCCGCAGACAATCTTGCCGCGCAAATCAAAGAACATGGTGCAGAAAGCACACAAGCCGCTCTCGCCAAAGTCACGGCAGAAGACGCGGTAGGCATCTTCAACGCCGCCATCGCCCATCCCACGGGCAAGATTCTTGCAAAGCTGCTGAAGTGTGAGCCGCTCTCACTCATGCCAACTCACTACTTATAGGGAATATTGATATGGAAATGTTACTCCTTCTGCTCTTGCCTCTTGCTATTGGTTATTTTTGGTATGTGGGCATTATTGGCAAGCGTAATAAGGCACAAGAGGCGCTCTCGGGCATCGATGTCCAATTGCAAATGCGCGGCGAACTGATTCCCAATATTTTAGTCATCGCCAAAAAATTTATGGAGCATGAAAAATCATTGCTGACTGAAATTACCGAATTGCGCGCAAATGCTGGGAAATCCTACGATAAAGCCAATCCTGAAGCGGTCAAAACCCACCTGATGCAGGCCGCTGAATTGCAATCAAAAATGGGGCAACTCATGGTGCAGATAGAGGCATATCCGCAACTAAAATCTGATCAACCCATGATGGCTGCCATGCAAAGCTACAACGAAGTGGAAGCACATATTGCGGCAGCGCGCCGATTCTATAATGCTGCGGTCACATCGCTCAACAATGCCGTGCAAATTTTTCCAGGCAATATCATTGCGGGCATGGCAGGAGTGCAGCCACTGCCGTTTTACGATGCGCCTGAAAGCGCCATCGCGCCTGTAAACGCGGCAGATATACTCAACTAACATGTTTATACCCGAAGAGTTTCGTGGCCTTGGCTATTCGGTGCTGCCAGGTGAAAAACTAAAAGATTTATGGGGGTTGCTTGCCAGCTCAGCAGAATCAGCAGACACCGCCTCTGATCTTGCGGCAATCACCTTTGAAGATCCTCATTTTGGCGAACATTATCAACACTATTTGTTGCCCAGAGTGACTGAATGTGAGCAGCATCGAAAAGACCAGCTCAGCAAGCTCAGAAACACGCTGACCTTTGGTTTGTTTGCTTTCATTCTATTAATTCCTGTGCAGATATTGGCGCATCTTTTTTTACAAGAGCACGACACTCTCTTATTCCTCGCAATGATGCTTTACAGCGGGTTACTGGTATGGATGTGGCACCCCATTCGCGCCTACAAAGCGACGATCAAAAAAGATATTTTCCCCTCTATTTTTTCCTTCTTTGGCGAGCATTTTGTTTACACAGCAGAGGGGGGACTTTCCCTTGAGGATCTTATATCTTCTGGCATTCTTCCCCACTACAATATTGCACATACAGAAGATCATCTGCGTGGCCTCTATCAAAATGTGGCGCTTGAAATACAAGAGCTGGACCTCAAAAAAGAAACGGGAAGCGGCAAATCACGCAGAGTGGAAACGGTCTTTAAGGGCATGGCCATACGCCTGAGCATGAACAAGCCATTTCATGGGCGCACGCTGGTCAAAGAAGACCAAGGCAAATTGGGCAATTGGTTGACCGATAAATTTAGCTCGGGCGGACTCGAAAAGATAACGCTAGAAGACCCACTTTTTGAAAGAGAGTTTGAGGTGTACGGCTCCGATCAGATTGAAGCACGCTATTTGCTCACTCCCGCATTCATGGAGCGCCTGCAAAAACTATGTGCGATAGTAGAGGGCGACGGACTGCAAGCAGCTTTTTATGACAGTCGATTGTTATTGCTGATTTCAACTCCTCATGACCGCTTTAGTGTCGCATCCATTTTTACTCCCGCCACGTTTGAGGCGGAAATTGTCACGATTCTCTCTGAAATGAAGCAGATTTTTGGGATCATCGACCATTTAAAACTCTATGAACAAACGCGACTCTAATCCGCTTGACATTTTGGTTCTTTTGCCTTCTAAAGGCGGCCTAATTTCCCCTTATTTTTAGAATACCACACACACAAAAGGAAGAAAACCATGGCAAAAGAGAAATTCAACCGCAGTAAACCGCATTGCAACATTGGGACGATTGGTCACGTGGATCACGGTAAGACGTCGTTGACTGCGGCGATCACGAAGATTTTGGCGGAGACTGGCGGTGCGAAATACACG
>JBILIE010000253.1:0-2696 GCA_044350115.1 Rickettsiales bacterium | reverse complement strand
AATTTTAGCGGGTGCCAACATGCCAATCATCAGAAAGGCTATTTGGTTTCAACCAAAGATTTTCCCGTAATCGCCGCTTCCGCTTTTGAAGTTTCAGGAAGATTCTGGCTCATCATTTTTGGGTTTTTAGGAGGCTCCACGGGCAACCCTTTGGCAATTTTCTTTTTGATAGCTGCTTCCTGCCCTGCCTCTTCTGGCTCAAACAACAAGGCGCGTTCCCATTGATATTTTGCCTGCAATTTATCGCCCAAGCGCCAATAAATATCACCCAGATGCTCATTCACTGTAGGGTCACGCGGCGATAGATCGATCGCCTGCTCCATATAATCCAGCGCCTCTTCGTATTCGCCCAGATGATACAACGCCCAGCCCATACTATCGATAATATGCGCGTCTTGCGGGCGGGCGACCATCGCCTTTTCAATCATCTCTTTGGCTTGCACAATATGCTGCCCCTGCACCAACCAGCTATAGCCTAAATAATTCAGCACATCGGGCTGATCAGGCTCCAAGCGCAGTGCTTCTAAAAAGTCTGTCTCCGCTTTTTTCCATTGATTCACGCGCTCATAGCAAATCCCACGCGCGTAAAATAATGGCCATTGTTTTACTGGATCCGCTTTTAATTTTTCCAATGCTTGCGTGTAAATAGCTATCGCCTGCTCATATTTTTTCTCAACGCGCAGAATATCGGCCTTAGTCAATAATGGCTCTTCTTCATTGGGAAATTTTTGGATCGTTTCTTCCAACGATTGTAGTGCTTCTTTAACCCGCCCCGCATCCTGATAACAAAACGCCATCCTGATGCGCGCTTGCAAGCCAAAAGCGGGGTGATCTTTTAGATTCTGATACGCTAATACAGCTTCGTTCAGACGCTCTTGGCGTTCCAGTAAATTCGCTTGCAGAAAATACACTGCATCAAATTCAGGTCGTAAATCCAGCGCCATCTGCAAAGGAATCTGCGCTTCTGAATAGGCTTCCAAGCTGAACATCAGGCTGCTAATGCCATAAAAAATTTCTGCGGCACCCTCACGCGGTGAAGAGACGATCGGACTTTTTTGGATCTCACCCAGCGCATGATGATATTGTTCTTCATAGCGAGCATGGACATTCTTCAACTTCTCTGCATCGCTCTGACGCTGATAAAAATTCACCAACACTTCTGCAATACGATAGGAGAGATGTTTTTGTTTAAACACCGCGTCATATTGTTCTTTTGCTTCGTCTTTTTTGCCTGCTGCATCCAATAACAATGCAATCTGATACTGCAATAAAGGCTTAAACTGCCCTGCAATCTTCAGACTATCATAAAGTTTTGCTGTATTGATAGGTTGGGATTGGCCAAAATCCACCCATCCCTGCAAAATGGGCAAAAACAACGAATTTGCACCTTCGGGGCTAACTACTTTCAGCAGCTCTGACGCTTTATTAAAATCATTCTTTTTAATGGCCAGCATCGCACGCAACATGCGCGGGTCAAGCAGCCTGTCTTCTTCCGTTACAGGTAATTTCTCAGAATAAGTGCCTGCTTGATCAAATTCACCCGCCAACACGCTCAAACGATAAGCCTGTCGCAATAATTGTGGGTCACCTTGCTGATAAGCCATGGTTTCGCCAATATATTTCAGCGCCCCTTTGACATCCCCTTGCGAGGCAGAAAGTTTACCAGAAAGATAACTGCCAGTAGAATTCTTATACGAATAATGCGGCATGGCGCTTGATTCATAGGCCTTCATATCAGTAACAACAGGACTCTCAGGGCTTTCCTTCAGCACATAAGACACCGCAGTGGCGCATAAAAGCAAAGCAACCGCACTCACCGCCATAATGCGGTTATGCATTTGGTGTTTGTGATTGGGCAATTGATTGGGCGCGTTTTCTGACATTTTGATGGCTCTTATTATTGTTTGAAGCTATTTTTGTGAATTGTCTATGGAATAATCGCTTGCATCCCCCTAAAAATTGATTAAGTTACCCTCCTAAAATTCAGATTATTTAGGAGACTCCCATGGGTACCAAGAACAACCCCGATAACCGCGGCTCAGTAACCGAACTGCGCGTATATAACGGCAAAAAAGTAAAACCAATTCTGTATATCAGCGGCAACCGTCGCTATATAGCTGGTGTTTATGAAGGTACAGATGATCTGGTGATTCCTGAAGGCGCTGGCCGCCCTATTCCTTATGCTAACATCTGATTTGGCTTTCGCAGCTTAGGCCGCCTCTTAAATATTTCGTGTTTAAACATGGGCGACTTTGCTATAAAATTCCATCACACGATTGAAAGCTTGTTCAGGCTGATATTTTTCTAGCTCTGGATATTCATATTTACGGTCTAAAAGCGGGATAAATTTTTCGAGCGCCGTTTTCATATCGGCGGGGTCATTTGCTTGCGCCCATATGACGTTTGTATCATTGCCCAGCACATCCAACGCGCCGCGTGTGCGGGTGGCTAGGATTGGCAACTTCATGCTCATCGCCTCTAGCAATACCAACCCAAAGGTTTCGTAGCGCGAGGGCAAAATAAAGCCGTCAAACGCGGCATACCATTTACGGATATTCGGCTCGTAGCCCATAAGCTGCACATGCTCTTGCGCTTTGGCGGCCGCGATTTTTTCTTCAATGGCAGGGCGACACTCGCCTTCGCCAAAAATGCATAATTTGACTCCTGCGGGGCGTAATTGCAAAAAGGCATCCAGC
>JBILIE010000084.1:0-6772 GCA_044350115.1 Rickettsiales bacterium | reverse complement strand
AATAAATCTACTGTTTTGCAGAGCGGTGACAACAATTTGGTGGAATTAAAACAGGAAGATGGCACCGACAACGTGCTGGCGGTAACGCAGAGCGGTGCGAATAACACTGCCATTCAGGAACAATCTGGCTCACGCAATGTGGGTAATATTTATCAGCAAGGCAATGGCAACACTGCGGTGGGTATTGCGCGGGGTAATAATAATTTTATTGGTACGACCCAGATTGGCAATAGCAATATTTCCACTGTAGATATTGCGGGCAGCAATAATAGCTTTGTTCAAGAGCAAATTGGTGATGGTCTTGGCTATGCGATCACTCATGTAGGTGATGGCGCGGTCGTTTCGGTGACGCAAACCAACGTTCAATAATTTTCTCTCTTTAACACAATCTTAGTAATTTGTGGATAAGTTCAACTTGCATTAACAGCGAGGTACTATGCGTTGTCATTTTCTCGGCGGCTTGACGGTCGCAATTATGTTGGTAAGTGGAGCGGCTCAGGCTAGCTCGCTTGTTTACAGGCCAGTGAACCCAAATTTTGGTGGCGATGCCTTCAATGGAGCGTATTTGCTGAATACTGCGCAGGCGAATAATCATTACGAAAAACCAGCAAAGAAAACCAATCCGCTCGATAACTTTGAGCGCACAATTACTAGCAGCCTGCTCAACCGTGTTTCGCAACAAATTGCGGATCGTATTTTTAGCGGTACAGGGCAGGATACGGGAACATTCCAGCTGGGCAATACTTCGCTTACTTATCAGCGTAACGGCGATGTGGTGGATATTACTATTTTTGATGGGGTGACAGGGACGAGCACCACTATCTCTGTTCCAGCTCCACAACTTTAATTCGGGGACACAAGCATGTTTGGTAAAGAAATAATTTCTGTGGTGGCGTGCATGATGTTGGCAGGTTGTGCAACAACATCGCTGAGCAACATGTTTGGGCAAGAACCCGAAATGAATACAAAAACAGAAACCACTGATATTTTGCGTAGCCTGCCTGCAGCGCAGGTGAAGCCAGTGGTTGCAGTGTATGATTTTAATGACCTGACGGGGCAGTTTAAACCTAATGATAAAGTGGCAGAATTCTCAAAGGCCGTGACTCAAGGTGGCACGACTATTTTGAACGAGGCGTTGGTCAAAGCAGGTTCTGGCGGATGGTTTACCGTGATTGAACGCGGTGGCCTTGAGCATTTATTGCGTGAGCGTCAAATTATTGCGGCAACGCGTGAGCAATATGGTGCGGGTCAAGCAAAACTACCGCCGATGCTTTATGCGGGAGTGCTGCTTGAAGGTGGTATTGTGGGTTATGAAACCAATACACTTACGGGTGGTCTCGGTGCCAGATTTCTGGGGGTAGGGGGCAATACAGAATATCGTCAGGATATCGTCACCGTGTATTTGCGCGCAGTAAATGTGCAAAATGGTGAAGTGCTGATTTCGGTGAACACCGCCAAAACAATTTATTCAACCGCTTTGTCTGGTGGGGCGTATCGTTTCACTGCACTGAACGAATTGCTTGAAATTGAAAGCGGTGTGACAATGAACGAACCGCCGCAATTGGCAACGCGTCAGGCGATAGAAGCTTCTGTCTATGCGATGATTATGGAAGGTGCGATTAAAGGGGTCTGGGAATTTGCGGATGCTAATGCAGGCCGTTTAGAAACGCAACGCTATCTGGCACGCCAAAACGGTGAAGTACTTCCAGAAATAGAAGATGTGAAGCCTGTGGAGGTGCCTGTCGCAGAGGTTCCTGCGCTTGCTCCTGTTTTGGAAAAGCCAGTAATGCCAAACGAAGCATTGCATCAGATGCCAGCAGAAGCGGCACCTCATAAAAATGTGGTCTTGAAGAAAGCGGTGAAACCTAGCCGTAGTGATATCAACGACCAACGCTATTCTGATCGCATAGGCGACCCCAAAACGCAGATGTATTGCACTACAGGCGGATGTTATCCTTTCCCTGAAAACTAAGAGGTGCCTCTCTTTGAATACACCAGAGAGGTGACAGTCATTTTGTGATATTCCTGAATTGGATGATCGTTTTTGGGCAAATGTACGATTACTTCGCCCTGTGCCCAAAAAGATGATTTCTCTCTGGGTGGACGAGGATGTACTGGATTGGTTCCGCACTCAAGGCAAGGGTTATCAGGGCGCAATGAATGCAGTGCTGCGCGCATTTCGTGAGGCACACCCTGAGTAAAGATTTAGTGTAGTTTTAGGACATAAAAAAAGCCGCCCCAGCAGTTGCTGTTGCGGCTTTTTTCACCAATTGGTCATGTCAGAAGCTCGGTTGAGCTTTGACATGACCATCCTCAATGAGGATGGTACCACCCAAATCCGGGTGGATTTCCCGGATTTCGTCCCAGCTTAGATCGCGTGGCGGCTTGGCGAAGCCAACCACTGCAATATAGAGAAACTGCCCGCCTTCGACGGGCTTTCTCCATGCCGCACCGAAGTGGTGCGATTGAAAAACTGCTGGCTGAAGGGTGAATCCCTCAGCAGCAAGTTTTTGATTTTTTGTGGCAATCGCTGCCTTAACGGCAGCGGAATCCGCAAGTTTGGCGTTGTGGCAGCCTTCCCAGCTCCACAAGCCCCAAAAAAATAGACTCATGCCACCAATAATAATGACAAGGCCTTTAAGTCCGTTATCCATAATTTTAAATTTTTTATGGATGAAAAATGTTTCGCAGTTTACTTGATGCTCTGCACACGCTCGATCGAGTGAATCGAAAAAGCGTAGCGCGAGCGCGACGAAAAAGCAGTGATTTCATGAAGAAAGCATGCCCAAAAACTGTTGCCAGAATATCATACCCCCCCCATTAACAAGTTTTAATACATTAAACTTTTGTGACAGTCGAGGCGGGTTTCCCTTTGCATCCGAGAGTGGGAGGTGCTAGAAAATCGTACTAAATTAAGGAATTCTCGTCATTGCGAGGCAAAGCCGAAGCAATCCAGCACTGCCAGTGTGGATTGCCGCGTTGGCTTTGCCTCCTCGCAATGACGGAACAATAAAAAGGTAAATCCCACATGGCTGAAGATTCCGCCGCACAAAATATGTTTCCGGTCACCATCGAAGCGGAGATGAAAAAATCCTATCTCGATTATGCCATGAGCGTGATCGTGAGCCGTGCGATTCCCGATGTGCGCGACGGGCTGAAGCCAGTGCATCGCCGTATTTTGTTTGGCATGTTGGAACTGGGCGTGGAATGGAATAAGCCGTATAAAAAATCGGCGCGTATCGTCGGTGACGTGATGGGTAAATACCATCCGCATGGCGATTCGGCGATTTATGATGCTTTAGTTCGTATGGCGCAGCCTTTCTCGATGGGGCAGATGCTGGTGGATGGTCAGGGTAACTTTGGTTCGATGGATGGCGATAATCCCGCAGCGATGCGTTATACTGAATCGCGTTTGTCGAAAGCCGCACATGCCTTGCTGAATGATATCGATAAAAATACGGTGAATTATCAGGAAAACTATGACGGTTCCGAGCGCGAACCAACGGTGTTGCCTGCGGAATATCCTAATCTTCTGGTTAATGGCGGGGCAGGTATTGCCGTGGGGATGGCAACGAATATTAACCTTGGTGAATTGATTGATGGCTGTCTGGCACTGATTGATAATCCAGATACGACGATGGAAGAGCTGATTCATCTCGTTCCCGCGCCTGATTTCCCCACTGGGGGCGTAATTCTTGGTCGTGGCGGCTCTATTTCGGCGCTGACGACAGGGCGCGGCTCGGTCATCATGCGGGCAAAAACTGAGTTTGAAGAGGTGAATAATCGTCAGGCGATTATCGTCACTGAAATGCCGTATCAGGTGAATAAAGCGAAATTGCAGGAACGTATTGCAGAACTCGTGCGCGAAAAACGCATTGAAGGCATTGCTGATATGCGCGATGAATCCGACAAACAAGGCGTGCGTCTGGTGATTGAAGTCAAGCGCGACGCGATGCCAGAAGTGGTGTTAAACCAGCTCTTCAATTTTACTCCACTGCAAACCAGTTTTGGCGTGAATATGCTGGCGCTGAACCATGGCCGCCCTGAGCTGCTGAACCTCAAAAAAGTGCTCGAAGCCTTCCTCGAATTCCGCGAGGAAGTGATTACGCGTCGCACGCAATTCCTGCTCGATAAAGTGCGCGATCGTGCGCATATTTTGATTGGCTTGGCGATTGCGGTCGCGAATATCGACGAAGTGATCAAAGTGATCCGTGCTGCGAAAGACCCGAATGAAGCGCGGGAAGAATTGATGAGCCGTGATTGGAATGCTCAGGATGTCGGTGTGTTGATTGATCTGGTGCAGGATAAAGGCAATACAGTTCATGCTGGTCGTATTAAATTTACTGAAATTCAGGCGCGAGCGATTTTGGATTTGCGTCTGCAACGTTTGACTGGCCTTGAGCAAGAGAAAATTAATGGCGAGTTGACCGAACTTGCAGTGAGTATTCGTGAGTATCTGACCTTGTTGGGCGATCGCACTGTTCTGCTCGCGCTCATGCGCGCAGAATTGGTGAAAGTGCAGGCGGAATTTGCTGTTCCGCGTCGCACGCGGATTGAAGATTCTGAATTCGAAAAAGATATGGAAGACCTTATTCAGCGTGAGGATATGGTGATTACGGTCACTAAAAATGGCTATATCAAACGTGTGCCGCTTGATACCTATCGTGCGCAAAAGCGTGGGGGTAAAGGTCGCAGCGGCATGTCCACGCGGGACGAAGATATTACCACCGAAGTGTTTATGGCGAATACGCATACGCCCGTATTGTTCTTTTCCTCCAACGGCAAAGTGTATAAATTAAAAGTATATAAATTGCCGCTGGCTTCCCCACAATCTTTAGGGAAAGCCTTAGTGAACATCTTCCCCTTAGCGCAAGGCGAAACGATTCAAAGCTTTATGCCGCTGCCCGAGAATGAAGATGATTGGGAAAAACTGCACATCATGTTTGCCACATCCAACGGCAATGTGCGCCGCAATGATCTCTCTGATTTTCACAATATTCAAAGCAATGGTAAAATTGCAATGAAGCTGGAAGAAGAAGGTGAGAGCCTTGTGCATGTGCGTGTTTGCGACGATACACAACAAGTGTTGATGGCCGCACGTTCGGGCAAATGTATCCGCTTCCCTGTTGACGAAATTCGCGTGTTTAAAAGCCGCAGCTCCACCGGTGTGCGCGGTATGAAACTGGGTAAGGGCGATGAAGTTGTGTCGATGACCATTCTCAATAATGCTGCATTCACTGCGGAAGAGCGCACCGCCTATCTCAAAAACGCGCCGTGGCGCAAAGGAGATGAGGAAGAAGGCAGCGTAGAGGCCGATGCGGAAGAAATCACCTCGGGCAATGTCACCCTCTCCGCCGAGCACATCGCCGAAATGGCCGCGCAGGAGCAGTTCATTCTTACGCTCACCGAAAACGGTTACGGAAAGCGCAGCTCCGCTTACGAATACCGCGTCACCCATCGCGGTGGCTCCGGCATCACCAATATAGTGACCTCTGCCCGTAACGGTCAGGTGGTGGCCAGCATGCCCGTAGAACAAACCGATCAGATTATGCTGATGACCGGCACTGGCAAGCTCATCCGCTGCCCCGTCCACGACATCCGCATCGCAGGACGTAATACGCAGGGTGTGACTATTTTCCGGACGGAGAAAAACGAGAAAGTACTCTCGGCGATTTGTATTCCAGGTGGGAATGATGCAGATGATAACGATGATGCAGTAGAAACTGAAAACGCAACAGAGTAAGAGAGAATCATGAAAATTTTAATGACTACGTTAGCGGCAATTTGCCTGCTTACAGCTTGCCATCGTGGTTCTGCAGAAATAGAAGG
Organism: Rickettsiales bacterium; assembly: GCA_044350115.1. Lineage (GTDB taxonomy): Bacteria > Pseudomonadota > Alphaproteobacteria > Rickettsiales > JALZUV01 > JBILIE01. Next base: position 943 of record JBILIE010000084.1, on the reverse strand, counting down.
CGATGGTTATAGCATTCGCACCGATAGCGGTGGCAATTATGGCTCGCCAGCGCGCCATTGCCCGCCCGGCCATGCTAAAAAAGGCTGGTGCTAAGCTTTATTGAGGCGCATCGCTATCTCTATGCTGGAACCTTTGTTCTAGTCACCAAAGGCCATCAGGATATCATCGGGCGGGCACTCGTTTCTTTGTAAGAGAGTGGTGATGAGGAGGAGAATCTGGAAGATGCGTAATAGCATATCTCCGTCTTTTTTTTTATAAAGGGCAGGGGATTAGAGGGCACGTTGTTGCAAAGCCAATAGCTCCCACTTTAGGTGGAATTTATTGGCTTAATCATCCTACTAGTTATTTATTATTTTTGTATTGCTAGTAATTCTGCGGGGCTTTCTTCAACAATACCAAATTCAGTGATTTTCTGAGTAACCTGATCCAAAGGAATGCCGGCTTCACTCATTACGGTTGCTACTGAGGCCACTTCTGTATCTGGCGCTATACCAATAGGGTGACAGTTGAAGTCGGCATTTGCTATCTTTTGGGTTTCTGTCCCCTTGCCGGCCACTACAGCAATTTCAAAGCTGTACGATGGATCCGCTACTGATTCACAACGAACCAAATCGGCGGCCTGAGCTTCTGCTAATGATGATAAAATGAGAACAACGCCCAAAAGCAAACCCTGTTTTTGATGAAATATCTGCATAACACCCTCCTGTTTATCCAGCGCATGAAGCACTCTTAAGATAAGCTTATCACCAAATACTAAATTATTAGTTAATTTTAACTAACTTTAGCGAGTAAGCCTTAGATCAGAGATTCCCGTCAAAACCTGAGCAAAGACAGCAGCCAATGCTTGTCCGTTGGGAGCATGTACATAATGCGCGGGAGAAGATGCACAATACTGCAAAACCTGTTCGATAATAGAACCCTGAAGATTCCAATTACCAAAAG
>JBILIE010000061.1:0-8008 GCA_044350115.1 Rickettsiales bacterium | reverse complement strand
CGAGACCAAACTGGAAGATGTGTTGAGCGCCTTACCACAACAGGTGACGATCGATATGGACGTGGAATTTGTCGATAGTACGGGCACAATCGATAACTTCTCTCAACGCGCGCGTGATTTCTTCAAGCGCATTCAGAATGCTTTTCCACAATACACGGTCACTTTCTCAAAATTGCCCGGAGTGCTGGATCAGGAACAGGCCTTCCGCGCTGAATTTAAAGAAACAGAAAATGCCCAAAGCAAAGAGCTAATGAGTGGCGAACCCGTCGTCATTTCCATTAAATTTGTGACTGCCACCAACCCACCTGCGGTAGCACCATGAACAAGCAACAACGCCTTAAAAAGCAAGCCATTACTATCGGGATCTTTTGCGTTGCCTTATGTGCCTTTTGCTTAGTGCTGGCTATTGGTTCGTCCATTTACAACAGCGATCTCGACCAAACCATACAACGCCTCAACATTCAACGCACAGGTATGCAAGCCAGCCAAGTGGCTATCTTGAAGCGCTTTGAAGACGGCCAGAAAATGGCGGCAGAATACCAAAAAATTAATCCAGAAAATGATCCCACTTTCGGCACACTCGATCGCAAAAACGCCAGCGTATTGATGGAATCACTGAACCAGAAATATAAACTCAAAAACCTGAGTCTGGATATTTCTCCCGCCAAATTGCAAACACTCGCGCCTTATCAGCGCAAATCGGGCGGCATGAACACTTCCACCGTCAAAATCAGCTTCGAAAGCGTCACCGATGAATATGCGTATTCCGTAATGCGTGACATCATTGCAAGCTTCCCCGGATTTTTGCATGTAAGTCTCCTGAATTTAACAAAAAATACTCCCATCGACGATCAAATCCTCTATGATGTCCAAAATGGGGAAATTCCGCCTAAAGTGAAGAGTGAGTTTGCTTTTGACTGGCTTGGGTTGGAAATAAAAAACAATGACGCATCAGCAACGCCACCTACGGTGGCACCATAGTTTTCTGATTGCCTGCTGCCTCGTGGCGGCATGGGGGCTGCCTACCTTTGCGCTTGCCCAACCTGCACCCACCGCAGAAGACGCTCCTTTGCTTGAACTGCCTGCCTTTAAGGCCATCACGCCAGAAAAAAAAGCGGAGAACATCACCTTAGAACTTCTGCCAGAAGAAGAAACTGAAGCCGCGCAGCCTGCCCCCCCCCCCGCTACTGAAGTAACAGAACCTGAGCCTGTCACCGCTCCTTCTCTTACGGCAGAACCAGCGGCAGCGGAAGAACTGCCGCCTCCAACACCTTCCGCCCCCCCTCCCGTTGTCGTTGCAGCGGAAGCCTTTGGCCCTCCTGCGCCACCCACAGATCTCCCTGAATCCCCCTCCATCGAAACCGAATCACTCACCGAAAATTCCACTGCCGCCCTCGCGCCCACCGATCCCGCGCAGGATATTATTAATGATGGCTGGAACGAAGGTTCGCTGATGTTTTCTGATGCAGAGATGCAGAAACTGCGCGAAGCGCTGCTTGCGCCCCCGCCTGCTGTGGTGGCCGTTGCACCGCCGCCAGGTTCACCCCCAGGCACCGTCGCAGTACCGCCGCCTGTCATTGACTACGTCGCATTTTATGTCAATTCCATCATCTACCATAGCAAGGATGAATGGTCGGTATGGCTCAATGGTCGCAAATTTTTTCCGGGCAAAAAATCGCCTCTGGAGCGTATTAAACTTAAAAAAGTAACGGATAATCAAATCACTTTTGTGTGGCAACCCGTGGGCAATTTCGTGCCGCCCAAGAAATTCGATAAAAAACATATCCGTATTAAAAATAACGGCAAAGTGTACATCACCCTTTCTGCCAATCAAACCTTGCTGGCAAGCAGTTTTGCCGTGTTTGAAGGCCGTGGCCTCACGCGGGAAATCAAAATGCTGATTGCTGAAAACACGGCCAAAGCCCAACTTGCCGCTGCACCTCCTGCCGCAGGAGCACAACCTGCCAATGGCGATCGTGCTAATGTTGATAAGCTCATCTCGCAATATCGCACTGCGGGTGTGGGCAATGTTCCCCCTGCCACCCCCAACACCGTAGCACCTGCGATAACACCCACTACACAACCCAAACCCTCACCCCCCATAGCCACGCCATGACCCAATCATCTGCCCCCTTACACATTCAAAATGTCAGCAAAGATTACGACAAGCTCGCCGCATTGAGCGGTGTAACCCTCTCGCTCCATTCAGGCGAAATCTTTGGGTTGATTGGCCTGAACGGCGCGGGCAAAACCACGCTTCTGAAAAGTATTTTGCAGCTTACTCGCGCTACCAGCGGCGAAATCCATATTTTCGGACAAAACGCTGCCGAAGTTTCCACGCGCAAAAAACTCTCCTATCTGCCAGAGAAATTTCAGCCCTCAAAATATCTCACAGGTTATGAATATCTCGATTTATCGTTATCGTATTACGGCCAGAGACTAAACAAAGATTCCGCTGCTGAAACCGCAGAAGCCCTCGATTTTCCCGTCGAAAAACTAAAACATAAAATTTCGTCTTACTCCAAAGGCACCGCGCAGAAAATTGGCCTAATCGGCGCTTTCCTCGTGGATCGCCCGCTGCTGATTCTCGACGAACCAATGAGCGGCCTCGACCCCCTCGCCCGCATTCGTCTTAAACAAAAAATGCAGACCTATCGCGATGCGGGCAACACCCTGTTTTTCAGCTCGCATATCCTCAGCGATATCGACGAAATCTGCAATCGCATCGGCATTCTGCATCAAGGCACCTTGCGCCATACAGGCACCCCCAAAGAGTTTAAAGGCTCCTTCCCCGCCGAAAACCTCGAAAACAGCTTCCTCGCCGCCATTGCTGCGTAAAAAAACCCTGCGGTAAGCAGCGTGGCATTGAGTTGTATATTCATTGCGAAGAGCTGGAGGCGACGCCCTAGGAGACGGGAGAGAGAACCCGAAAAGATTACACCACCTGAAAATCGCTACTAATCAGCGCATTCGGCGCAATATGCGAGAGAGTGACGCTATTTCCTTCTCCCAAATCAATCACCGCATTGCCCTCTGCATAAGTGATGTTTTTTAATATCTCGGCAACAGACGTATAAACACTTTTCGAAATCTGAATCAGATCACCCACCGCTTTGCCTGCGCCCTCAAAATCCATCATCACGTCTTTGCCCGCAGCTACACCAAAGAAAAACACATCCCTACCCGCGCCGCCATAGAGCATGTCGTTACCCGCACCGCCAATGAGCGAATCATTGTCTAAACCGCCATGCATCGTATCGCTGCCCGCACCGCCTTCCAGCCAATCGCGGCCTTGATTGCCTTCCATATAATCATTGCCCGCGCCGCCCTTCAGCGTGTCCTTGCCGAAACCTGCATAGAGAAAATCATCGCCCTCATTACCGCTTAGCGCATCATTGCCTTTCTGGCCGTAGAGCTTATCTGCGCCGCTCACCCCCGCCAGCGTGTCGGCCTTATCTGTGCCTGATACTACATTGGTTGTCGCTGTGGGTGCAGGCGCATCACCATTTTTCGTACCTAAAAAGCGATCCAGCGCACCCGCTGCCAGCTTGCTATACACTTCATAATTCGTTGCATCTAATTTGCTCAAATCCATATCACTCACATAAGGAATATAACCTTTTGCGGTGGCCTGTGCGATCGCGTCAATTTGCTTTGCTTCGCTGGTGGGGTATTCGATGTTGAATACCGATTTTCCCGCCGCGATCACATTATCCAGATACTGACGATCCCACGAACCCCAGCTCACCGCTTGATTATTTTCACCATAAAAGGCTTCCTCTGCATTCACCGCATCAATTTTGGCTAAGTAAGCCGTGTTCGCACCGCTTTTAGGATCCGTCGGATTCACCGTCAGCAAATCCAGCGCATTATTTTGCATGATTTTAAAGTTCGGATTAATGGCCTTGGTCGCATCCGAAATCGCACTGACAAACTTTATCATCTCGCTGCGTACATCGCTGCTGCCTTTATAGGCGGCGACCACGGCCTTCACACTATACACATCCACTACATCCAAAGTGATGCCATTATAGCCTTCTTTTGCCAGCCCGATGGCTTTCTCAATCACAATCTTCTGCCACGCAGCATCCCAGAACTTCACGTTGTAATTGCCTTCCCAAATCGGATTCTCTTTCAGCAAAAAATCGGGCTTGCTGGTGTTCCAGCTCGGCTGCCAGTAATCACGATAATTTTCGGCCTCGCCCACACTTAAATAGGCCATCACGGCCTTACCCGTATTTTGTAGTGTGTTGAGTTGGGCTTTATTTAACCCCGTTGCGTCATCATCTACCACCGCCACTTTAAAGTCAGTATTCGCAAGTTTTGCGTAATCCATGCCTTGCAATTGATACAAGAAAGCCAGCGTAGACGATGCCATAGCACGCTCCGGTCAATAAGTGTTAAGTGTGTTACCTGATATTTACATTTTGCACCTCAAATGGTTAAATTGTATTTAAACATCTCTACAATTTTAACGATTCCGGAGGGCAGCTTAATTTGTCTTTTGCTTATTTTTACAAATACTTAATATGTATTGGCCAACATAATGAGCAGTGCTCATATTATTTTATCCACAATTAAATAACGATATGTTGCCTTGCGCCCGTCTCGCTCACCGCGCCGGCGCTACTACGCATGGTGCGCGATTGTGAGATTTGCAGGCGCAGGCTGGGAGAGTTATCCGATTCGGCGAGAGCTTGTTCTTCGCTGATTTCTCCGCGTATGAATAGCGTCAGCAATGCCTGATCAAAGCTCTGCATCCCCAGATCGTGGTTTTTTTCCATCGCACCGCGAATTTCTTTGATTTTGCCTTCTTCAATATACTGACGGATAACGCCTTCGTTCAGCATCACTTCCACCGCAATACTGCGCTTACCATATTTGTTGGGCAGCAAACGTTGCGACAAAATCCCGCGCAAATTCAGCGCCAGATTCATCAACACCTGCTTTTGCTTTTCTTCGGGGAAAAAGCTCAGGACGCGCTCAATCGCCTGATAACTATTATTCGCATGTAAAGTGGCAAGGCAGAGATGCCCCGTTTCGGCAAAGTTAATCGCATGTTCCATCGCCTCGCGATCACGAATTTCGCCAATCAACACCACATCGGGGCGTTGGCGGAGCGCGTTCTTCAGCGCCGCTTCAAACGAGATCGTATCAATCCCCACATCGCGCTGGGTGACGATGCAGCCTTTATGGCTATGGATAAATTCAATCGGGTCTTCGATCGTAATAATATGCCCCGTGCTGTTGGCATTGCGATACCCCACCATCGCCGCCAACGACGACGATTTGCCCGATCCCGTCGGCCCCACCAGCAGCACCAGTCCACGTTTTTCCATGGCGAGTTTCTGATACGCCTCAGGCAAATTCAAATCTCTAAAATCAGGGATTTTAGTGCTGATGCGGCGAACCACCATGCCTGATTCCTGCTGCTGCCGAAACACATTCACCCTAAACCGCGCATGTTCATTCCAGTGATAGGCCGAGTTAAACTCCCAATGCTGCTCAAATTCTGCATATTGCGTGGGCGTGAGCACTTCTTTAATCATCGCGTCAATCACTGCGCCATCCAAAATCTCACCCATCGGGTGCAGGCTCTCATTCAACCGCAGCATCGCAGGGCAACCCTTGGTCAGATACAAATCCGACGCATCCTTAGTGGTCATCGCATCAAGCAATTGGTGGAGCGTGGGCTGGGTCATCAAAAACTATCCGGTCGTTTGGGGCTGGGCATTGTTGATGTATTCATATTCGGCATGGGTGCCATGGCGGCGCCCGCAGCGGCAGCAGCAGCGGCACCTGCGGGGGTGGCGGGTTTGGCTTCAATATTCACTTCGCCTCCGCCTGTGGCCAGCAAGCGGCGGGCTTCTTCTTCGGTAATCACCCCTTGATGCAGCAGGCCAACGACAGAATCTTTCATCGTTCGCATTCCCAATTTCATCCCTGTCTGCATCATCGACGTGATTTGTGGAATTTTATTCTCGCGGATCAGGTTGCGAATCGCGGGCGTACCCAGCATAATTTCATGCACCGCCACACGCCCTTGCCCATCGGCGCGCTTCAGCAGCCCTTGCGTAATCACCGCTTCAAGCGACACGGAAAGCATGGCGCGGATCATCTCTTTATCATTAGCGGGGAATACGTCGATAATACGATCCACGGTTTTAGGGGCAGAGCTGGTATGCAAGGTGCCAAACACCAAATGCCCTGTTTCTGCCGCCGTCATCGCCAATTGGATCGTTTCCAGATCGCGCAACTCGCCTACCAGAATCACGTCGGGATCCTCGCGCAGTGCCGATTTCAGCGCCCGCGCAAATGATTGCGTGCTCGATCCCACCTCGCGGTGATTCACTAATGATTTTTTAGAATGATGCACAAATTCCACGGGATCTTCCACCGTCAGAATATGCTTCTCGTGGTTCTCGTTAATGTGATTCACCATTGCCGCCAGCGTGGTAGATTTACCCGAACCCGTAGGGCCCGTCACCAGAATCAAGCCTTTGGTTAAATTCGTTAGCTCCGCCAGAATCGGGGGAGCATTGAGCTGCTCCAGCGTAAGCACCTTGGTAGGAATACTGCGCAACACTGCCGCAGGGCCCTTGATGGTATTATACGCATTCACGCGAAAGCGCATTTCCTGACTAAACGAAATCGCAAAATCCAGCTCCAGCTCGCGCTCATAATCAGTGCGCTGTTGCTCCGTCATAATCGAATACAACATCCGCTTGATGGTTTCGCCCGTCAGTGGTGCCATCTTCATCGGAATCATATCGCCATGCAAACGCAATACAGGCGGGCTATCGGTCGAAAGATGCAGATCAGAAGCGTTGTTCTTTTGAACAAAAACGAGGAGTTCGGTGATTTCCATGACGATGTGCTAACGTGTTAGAGGTGCTAAAGGTGCTAAAAGCCTTAGCACCTCTAGCACTTCAGCACCTCTAACACTTTTCTTATCCGCGATTAGACAGCAAAAAGGTTAATCTTTCCTGAATGGCTGCCATATCGGCAGGAACGTCTAACCCACGCTCGTGCGAGCGCTTGAGCGAGGTGTATAAATCAATAGCGTCCTGTCTGCGCCCTGCGCGATCCATCAACACTGCTGCATTATAGCGATAGGCGAGATTTCTGGGATCTATATCCATGGCGCGCTGAATACTTTCCACCGCACTGCCAAAGTCACGGTTTTTGGCATAAAGTGCTGCCATCTGTGCGGGGATGGGGCTGAAATAAGGATTGCGTTTTTCCAGCTTCTGCAATTCTGCCAGCGCTTCTTCGGGTGATTCCTGACTTACCAATACCAGCAAATTATTGAGCGCCTCTAAATTACCGGGTTCTGATTGTATAATTTCGGCATAGAGATTGCGCGCCATCAGCAATTCACCCATGCGGTGATAGGTCGTCGCCAACCCAAATTTGGCCTCGTTATTATCGGGATAGGCCTCCACAATCGCCTGATAGCGATCCATCGCCGTGCCGAGATCTTCTTTCAACTGCGCTTCGTAAGCCTGTTCCAGATATTGATTCACGTCCAAATCGGGGTTCTTAACGTCAATGCGAACGCCCTGCGCTTTGTGAATATCGGGGGTTTTCTTACCAAGCCCGCTGCTGGCTCCACCGCTATGCGCCATGTCCAATGGCATCCCATTGTGATCATATTTCGGTTTTCCTGCATTGGCGGGCAGGCTTGAAAGCAAGCTTTTGGTTTCGCTGCTCAGGCGCGGCTGATAAGCCACCTCATCTTCTGGCAGCGCAGGAGGCATCAGGCTGGGTGCAGGATCATTATTCGGCGCCACTGTCTTAATCGGCACAATCGAGGGCGCAGGGGTAAGCATCAGTGTTTTGATAAGTTTATCCCCCTCCCTCACTTGCTGCGTGGGAGCATTCGCATAAACAGGCACCGCAACGGGCAATTGCGCCTCTACCATCTCTGGTTTGGGGGCATTCATCACTTCCGTACCGCCGCCAATCATTTTGGTGATTTTGCTCACCTTAAGTGCCTCTATCGGCA
>JBILIE010000251.1:0-2723 GCA_044350115.1 Rickettsiales bacterium | reverse complement strand
GCTCTGCGGTCGCGCTCTAATTTGTCGAGCAGTTGCTGAAGGTTCTGCGATTGGCGTGTGAGGAGGGCTACTTTGCTTTCTTCCTGTGTATGTTGTTGATTCAGCTGTTCGGAAAGTTTTTCGCTTTTGGTGACTTGCTTGGCGAGGGCTTCTTGCGCGAGGACGGTATTTTGTTTCTCGCGTGCAAGTGCAAGCCGCGTTTTTTCGAGCGACGTTTGGGCGCGCTCTAATTGGTTTAATTTGCGTGTGAGATCGCCTGCTTTTTGCTGCAATTGATGGGTGGTGGTTTGCAGCAAGCTCGCGGCCTGCATGGTGTGGCGTAATTCCCCCGGCATGGCAATCACCGCCTCTGGCGGAATGCGCGACAGGCGGATGAGGCTGGAAACTAAACTCGCGACTTCTTTATGATGCAATTTTAGCGTTTCCTGTGCGGTTTTTACTTCCGCATCCAGCTCGGATTGTTCTTCCTCTAAATCAATCAAGCGCTGTTCGCGCTCACGCGTGGTTTCCGCAAGAGTGACCAGTTTTTCCTGTTGTGCGGCGAGGTCTTTTTCAAGCTGTGCTTTTTCCTGCGCCAGTTTTTCGGCGCGCTGTTTTGATTGCTGGAGCTGTGCTTGGGTGGCTTTGAGTTCGGCAGTGCTGGGGGCTGCATAAGCAGGTACAGAGCATAATAATAGAAATACTAACCATCCGTTTTTCATGGAAGTATTACCAGATTATGCCCTGTCATTTCGGTAGGTTGTGCAATGCCGAGTAGCCCCAAAACGGTAGGCGCAATATCGGCCAGACGACCATTTTTGAGTGTTCCCTTTTTGCCGACTAATACTAGCGGAACGGGCAGGGTGGTATGCGCGGTATGCGCTTGCCCTGTTTCTGGGTCGAACATCATTTCGGCATTGCCGTGATCGGCGGTAATCAGCATTGCGCCGCCTTTTTTCTGCAATGCAGCATCAAGCCGTCCAAGACATTTGTCAACCGCTTCCACTGCTTTGATTGCGGCTTGCAAATCGCCACTATGCCCCACCATATCGGTATTGGCGTAGTTGACGATAATCACATCGAATTGATCGGCGGCGATGGCTTTTTCAATCGCTTCGGTCACTTCGTAAGCCGACATTTCAGGCTTTAAATCATAAGTGGCGACGTTGGGGGAGGGAATCAGAATGCGAGATTCGCCCTGATATTCCGTCTCATTGCCGCCGTTGAAAAAGAAAGTCACATGCGCGTATTTTTCTGTTTCGGCAATGCGGAGTTGGGTGAGATGGTGTTGGCTGAGGGTTTCACCTAGACCGTTGCGGAGTGTTTCTGGGGGATAAACGGCATCAATTTTTTTAGATAATTCGCTTGAATATTCAACTAAGCCAAGTTGATCGGCGAAGGCGATTTTGTTGTTTCGGTCAAACTCTGTAAATTCTTCATCCAGTGATGCATGGAGAATCTGGCGAGCGCGATCTGCGCGGAAATTGGTCATCAGCAGGCCGTCACCATCTTTCATCCCTGCATAGTCATGGATGATGGTGGGCAAAATAAATTCGTCGTTTTTATCGGCGGCGTAGCCTTGCTCGATGGCTGCTTTTGCGGTGGGGGCGTGTTCGCCCTGTGCATGGACGATGGCGTGATAGCCCAATGCTACACGATCCCAGCGTTTATCACGATCCATGGCGTAATATCTGCCACCTATCGTTCCAAAAGCGATATTATCCAAATGCCCAATGCCCAATTCCCAATCCCTCAAAAACTCCAGCGCGCTTCTCGGTGGCGTATCGCGTCCGTCTAAAAAGGCGTGAATCCAGACTTTGACACCTGCGCTGCTGATAATTCTGGCCAGTGCAGCGATGTGGTTTTGATGCGAATGTACGCCGCCATCGGAGAATAACCCCAGCAGATGCGCCGCGCCACCGCTGGTTTTGAGACGTGCAATAAACTGCTGCAAACGCGGATGTGCGGCGAGTGATCCGTTTTTCACCGCCTGATCAATCCGTGGGAGATCTTGCATCACCACGCGCCCTGCGCCGATGTTCATATGGCCGACTTCGGAATTGCCCATCTGACCTTCAGGCAGGCCGACATCCAGCGCGGAAGCCTCAATCAGGCTATGCGGGCAAGTAGCCATAAAGCGATCCCAGTTGGGCGTATTGGCCTGCGCAATGGCGTTATCTTCCGGCGAATGGCGATGCCCCCAGCCGTCGAGGATGCAAAGAATAGTGGGTTTGGGTCGGTTCATATCTCTGCTTACCCTGTAACCTAAAGCCTCTCAATATATTCTTTCACCTTCGTTGCATCGGCAGGTAACACCGTGAAGCGCTCTTCGCGCTCGAAAAGATCAGCGAGGTGGGCGGGTAGGGGCGGTGTGATACCGATCGCCTGTTTTACGGCATCGGGGAATTTGGCGGGATGGGCGGTGGCGAGGGTGATGATGGGGGTGGTATCGCTTGCTTCTCGGCAGACCTCGGCGGCGCGTACTCCCACGGCGGTATGGGGGTCGAGAATCTCGCTTGTGGTTTCATAAATGCGTTTGATGGTCGCCAGTGTTTCGGTATCGTCCACGCGATGGGCGGCGAAATTGGCTTTGAGTTTGGCATGAACATCGGGGCGCAAAGTGAAGCCACCTGTGGTTTTAAGTTCTGCCATGAGATCGCGAATGGCGCTGGCGTCGTTATCGTAAAACTCAAATAACAGCCGTTCGAAATTGCTCGAAATTTGAATATCCATACTGGGGCTTA
>JBILIE010000252.1:0-2723 GCA_044350115.1 Rickettsiales bacterium | reverse complement strand
ATTTTGACGAGTGAGCCAGCAGGGTTTATATGCACCACTTTGGTCGTCACATATTCGTGTTCGTCTTTTTCTTTCATCACCCACATTTCATGGGGGCGGGCATAGAGTTTTACTTTCTTGCCCTGCATTCTGGTCTTGGTTTTTTTGGTTTTAGGAGCGCCCACAAAAGTGCTGGGAGTGGTTTTAGCATGGGGAAGAATTTTGCCCAAGAGTGAAGAAATTTCTGGGTAACGCTGGAGCCAGTTTCGTGTTGGTGTTTCCTCAGTGATTGCGGAGTTTGTTGGCACAAGCATTTCTGCTTCTGCCAGATGCACTTTGCCTTCTTCGTCTTTCCAGCCTTCAAATTCGTTATAATTGCCGAGGAAATCATACACAAAAGCGTTCGCGGGTTGGTGATAGACATGTTCAGGTGTGCCTATCTGCTCGATTTTGCCGTTGCTCATCACCACCACGCGATCGGCCACTTCCATCGCTTCTTCCTGATCATGTGTCACAAAAATGCTGGTGATGTTGATTTCGTCGTGCAGGCGGCGCATCCAGCGGCGGAGTTCTTTACGAACTTTAGCGTCGAGCGCGCCAAAGGGTTCGTCGAGCAACAGCACTTGCGGCTCTACCGCCAATGCTCGCGCCAAGGCCACGCGCTGACGCTGGCCGCCTGATAATTGGCTGGGGTAGCGATCGTAAAAGTTATCGAGATGAATCAATTGCAGTAAATCCATCACTTTGCGACGAATCACCTCGTCGCTGGGGCGCGTTTCGGCGGGGCGAACGCGTAGGCCAAAGGCGACGTTGTCAAACACCGTCATATGCTTGAAAAGCGCATAATGCTGGAACACAAAGCCGACATTGCGCTGTCGCACGGATTTATCCTGAATCTGTGAACCATCAAACAACACGCGACCCGCATCGGGGAACTCTAAGCCAGCGATAATCCGCAGCAAGGTAGTTTTGCCTGAACCCGAAGGCCCCAGCAATGCGACCAGCTCGCCCGAGGCGATGTCGAGGCTCACATTGTCGAGCGCCGTGAAAGTGCCCCCAAAACGCTTGCTGATATTTTGTGCGGAAATGCCCATGTGAGATACTGTTTAGAGCTAATGCGTATGTTTTTCAACACAACGCTTAATCACCAGTGTCAGCAGTGCCAGCAGGGTGAGGAGGGAGGCAACGGCGAAGGCGGCTACAAAATTGTATTCATTATATAAAATCTCTACATGCAGGGGAATAGTGTTGGTCTCGCCTTTGATATGACCGGAGACGACGGAAACGGCGCCAAATTCACCCATTGCCCGCGCAGTGCAGAGCAATACGCCATAAAGCAGCCCCCATTTGATATTGTGGAGAGTGATTTGCCAGAAGGTTTGCCAGCCGCTTGCGCCGAGCAGAATTGCCGCTTCTTCTTCCTCTGTTCCCTGTTCTTCCATCAGCGGAATCAGCTCGCGGGCGACAAAGGGGAAGGTGACAAACATGGTGGCAATGACAAGGCCAGTGGTTGTGAAGATGACCTGAATATCATGCTCTATTAGCCATTTTCCAAGCACTGAATGGGCGCCAAAAAGAAGCACATAAATCAACCCTGAAATCACTGGCGATACGGAGAATGGAAGGTCGATGAGGGTGATGAGCAGGCGTTTGCCCACAAAATGAAACTTCGCAATCGCCCAGCTTGCCGCAATCCCAAAGACGATATTGAAGGGCACGGCAATGGCAGTTACGAGCAAAGTTAGCTTAATCGCGTCCAGCGCATATTCCTCGTTTATCCCCTCCCAATAGGCTTGATAGCCCTCGCGGAAGGCCTCCACAAATACCGTCACGATCGGCAGGCCGATGACGACCAGCATAAACAGCGTGCCAAGCAAAATCAGCAAACTACGCGCCCAGAAGGGTTCGGTGATGTATGGGGAGCGAGTGGTCATATCGGCATACTCCGCTTCTGGCTCCATTTTTGGAGTAGGTTGATGATGAGCAATAGCACAAAAGAGGCCAGCAGCATCACCAATGCCAGTGCGGTTGCACCTGCGTAATCATATTGCTCTAATTTGGCGACGATGAGCAGCGGGACAATTTCAGACTTCATCGGCAAATTGCCGGCAATGAAAATCACCGAGCCATATTCGCCGAGGGCGCGGGCGAAGGCCATGGCAAAACCTGTCAGTAGTGCAGGAGTGATATGCGGCAGCACGACTAGGCGAAAGGTCTGCCAGCGTGATGCGCCGAGGCTGGCAGCAGCTTCTTCCAGCTCGCGATCCATATCTTTCAAAACAGGCTGCACCGTGCGCACCACAAAAGGCAGGCCGATGAAGATAAGCGCAAGTGTGATGCCAATGGGGGTGAAGGCAACTTTAAAATCAAGATACTGGCCGATCCATCCTGTGGGGGCATAGAGCGCGGTGAGTGCAATTCCTGCCACGGCGGTGGGCAGTGCAAAAGGGAGATCCACCATCGCATCGAGCAGTTGACGGCCAGCAAAGCGATAGCGCACCAGTATCCATACCACGATCATGCCGAAGACGACATTGACCAATGCGGCAATCAGCGAGCAGCCGAAGGTGATGATGTAAGCATGCATCACACGGTCAGAAGTCACCGCCGTGACAAATTCGCGCCAGCTCAGCGTGGCAGTGGTGAAGAATAGACCTGAAAGTGGTAGCAATACCATTAGCGAGAGGTATAGCAGCGTAAACCCCAGCGCGAGGCCAAAACCGGGGAGAACTGAGGGTTGCTTG
>JBILIE010000250.1:0-2725 GCA_044350115.1 Rickettsiales bacterium | reverse complement strand
AGCCGTCATGCTTAGCGCGGCGTACGGCTTCCACCGCTTCCGCCGTCGAGATATGCAGCACATGATAGCGGCCACGAGTGAGGCGCACAAGTTCGATATCGCGCTCCACAATTACTGCTTCGGAGGCGTTGGGAATCCCACGCAAACCGAGTTTGGAGGAAACTGCGCCTTCATTCATGCAGCCGCCGCAGCTGAGGTTGAGATCTTCCGCATGCTGGCTAATCGGCACGTTGAATTCGCGGGCGTAGGTGAGTGCCTGACGCATCACCTGCGCGTTCATCACCGGCAGGCCGTCGTCGGTGAAGCACACTGCGCCTGCTTTCACCAGCAAGCCCATTTCGGTAATAGCTTCGCCTTGCATACCTTTAGTGACGCAGGCAGAAGGGAAGACGCGAGCATAGCCGGTGTCCGCAGCGCGGCGCAGGATATATTCCAAAATCGCCACATCATCTACCACCGGTTTGGTGTTGGGCATGGTGCAGACAGCGGTTACGCCACCTGCAGCGGCGGATTTGGTGCCGGTTTCAATCGTCTCTTTATATTCCTGCCCCGGCTCGCGGAAATGCACCTGAATGTCGATGAGGCCGGGGGTGAGGAGATGTTCTTCACAATCAATCACATCCGTGCCTTCGGGCAGGTTGCCATTCATGAACAGCCCTTCGCCAAAATCGGCAATCACGCCGTTTTCAATCAGCACCCCGCCCTTCACGTCAAGGTTAGTAGCGGGATCCATCACGCGTGCGTTAATCAGCGCCGTGCGACCATTATGGGAAGTAGGTTTGGAAAATGTTTGGGTCATGATTTGTTGATCTTTAAAGAGGGTTTATTTCGTGATACGGCTGGCCAGCAGTTCCAGCACCGCTTGCCGCACGGCTACGCCCATTTCTACCTGATCGAGGATCACGCTGCGGTTGATGTCGTCGGCGAGTTCGGTGCAGATTTCTACACCACGATTGATGGGACCGGGGTGCATTACCAGCGCATCGGGTTTGGCGAGGCTTAGTTTTTTCTCATCCAGCCCGAAGAATTCAAAATATTCGCGGATAGAAGGGATGTAAGGCCCTTCCATGCGCTCCATCTGAATCCGCAGCATCATGATAATATCACAATCACGAATGCCCTCGCGCATATCATAATAAGGGGTAGCACCTAGCGTCGCCGCTTGCGAGGGCATGAGCGTGGCGGGGGCGATAATCCGCACTTCCGCACCCATAGTGTTCAGCAGCAGAATATTAGAGCGCGCCACGCGGCTGTGCGACACATCACCGCAGATAGCCACTTTCAGCCCTTCGATACTGCCTTTGTGCTGGCGGATGGTGAGGGCATCGAGCAATGCCTGCGTGGGGTGTTCATGTGTGCCGTCGCCCGCATTAATCACCGCGCAATTGACCTTCTCGGCCAGCAGTTGCACCGCACCAGATTCCGGATGGCGCACCACGATAAAATCTGGGTTCATGGCGTTGATGGTCATCGCCGTATCCAGCAGTGTCTCGCCTTTTTTCACTGAAGAATGCGCGACAGACATATTAATCACATCCGCGCCCAGACGCTTGCCTGCCAGCTCAAAACTCGTGCGGGTACGGGTGGAGTTTTCAAAGAAAAGATTAATCTGGGTCAGCCCGCGCAGCAGGTTGCCTTTTTTGTCTTTCTGGCGGTTAATTTCGATATACTTTTTCGCCACGTCCAGCACTTGCAGGATGTCGCGCTTGCTCATCCCCTCAATACCGAGCAGATGTGGGTGGGGATAGGTATAATTTTCAGTCGCTGATGAGTTTTCTTGCATTTGTTTTGATCTTAGGTTGCAGTAGTTATACAAAAGCTACAATGGGGTGTCATCCATTATCGTCTGCGATGATGATTTAAGTGATAAACCTCCAAAAAAAATATGAAGAATACGAAGGTTTTTATGGGTAACTCAAAGCAAATTCTGTGGTTGGTGACGGTGATTTCGCCGTTTATTCTCACTGCGTGCGACCCGCGACCAAAATCACAAATTGATCCCGCTGCGTTTCTGGGCGAGCTGATGGAAAAAGAAGGCCCGCAAGTGGATGGCATTGAGGCCACCCTGCTCAACTCCGCCCATCAGGCAGAAGAAAAACGCGAATATAGCCGCGCCATTCAATTCTATCAGCAATTGCTCGATAGCGATAAAGAGAACATTGCTTACAGCATTGGCCTAGCAGATAATTTGCGTCGCATGGGGCAATATGCAGAAGCTGCCGCACGCTATGGCGCCGCGCTCGCCAAAGAACCAAGTAATATAGACGCACTCGAAGGACGCGGGCTGTGCTTAATTAATAAAGGCGACTTTGACGATGCGGGTGATTTGTTTAAACAAGTTATCGCCAAAGACCCCAAACGCTGGCGCTCACTGAATGCGACAGGTATTTTATTTGTGATGAAAGAAATGCCAAAAGAGGCACTTGTGTATTATGATCAAGCCCTGAAAGTGAAGCCAGACGAGCCAGCAGTGCTAAACAATGTAGGGCTGACCATGGCCATGACACAGGATTATCCGAATGCGATTGATGCGCTCAAACGTGCGGGTAATAAGTTGTTAGATGGCGACGAACAAAAGAAGCGCGCTGATTTAAACCTGGCATTAGTTTATGGCCTTTCTGGCGATATGGACAAAGCAGAACAAGTGGCGCGCCGCCATTTGAAAGAATCGGCATTGAACAACAATTTAGGCTTTTATGCCTATCTTGCCGACAATAAAGAACTG
>JBILIE010000249.1:0-2727 GCA_044350115.1 Rickettsiales bacterium | reverse complement strand
TCCTGCGATTTTTGATCGTTGTTGTGAATGATCAGGCTAATCGGCGTCCCCGTCGTAACCCCCTCAAACACCCCAGAGAGGATTTCAACAACATCACCCTCCTTGCGCTGGGTGGTGAATTTGGATTGGGCGGGTTTGCGTTTGTCCAGAAATGGTTGGATGTCAGCTTCAATCAATGGGATGCGCGCAGGCACACCATCGACCACACAGCCAATCGCCTTGCCGTGACTTTCGCCCCAAGTAGTGAAAGTGAAGATATTGCCGTGAGTGTTGAACGCCATGCGGCGGTTATACTACAGCAATATCAGGAGCGTCCACCCGTTTCATGCCCACGACATGATAACCGCTATCGACATGCAGAATCTCGCCAGTCGTACCCGAACCAAGTTCAGAGAGCAAATAGAGCGCAGCACCGCCAACATCGGCCAGAGTGGTGTTGCGTTGCAGGGGTGAGTTCAACTCGTTCCATTTCAGGATATAACGGAAATCGCCAATGCCAGAAGCTGCCAATGTTTTCACAGGGCCTGCGGAAATCGCATTCACGCGCACATTATGCTCGCCAAGGTCAACCGCAAGGTAGCGCACGCTGGCTTCCAGCGCGGCTTTGGCCACCCCCATCACGTTGTAATGCGGCATCACGCGCTCAGCACCTAGATACGTTAGGCTTAACAGGCTGCCACCGTCTTTCATCAACGGATACGCATATTTACAAATAGAGGTGAAGGAATAGCAGGAAATATTGAGCGAATTGAGGAAGTTATCCTGACTTGTGTCAACATATTTCCCCTTCAGCTCGTTTTTATCTGCAAAAGCGATTGCATGTACCAGAAAATCCAGCTTGCCCCATTGCTTTTCGACCTGTTCGAATACAGCTTTAATGCTCGCTGCATCGGTCACATCGCAAGGCAATACCAGCTTGCTACCAACGGATTCCGCCAGCGGGCGTACGCGTTTTTCGAGTGCATCGCCTTGAAAGGTAAAACCGAGTTCTGCGCCTTGTGCCGCGCAATATTCGCTGATGCCCCAAGCGAGGGATTTATCATTTGCCACGCCCATAATCAGGCCGCGCTTGCCTTTGAGGAGTGTGCCCGTTGGGATCGGTTTTTCTGCTGCTTCAGTCATTTCATTTATTCCTTAATTTGCCAAGATCCGTCTTCATTGCGGCAAGCAGTGCCTACACCTTCTTGCACTTTTCCACCCACTTTGATGCTCTGGGTGTATTCACGGCAATATTGCCCGCCTGAAGTTTGGTAGTATTTGCTAGGGGTGATCGTGCCGCTATTGCCGCTGGTCGGATTTTGCCAAGGCAAGGCTTGCCCAGGTTGAGCCGTTTCAAGCGCCTGTTGCGAAACACGATTATAATAAGTGTAATCCGAACGATCGAGCGATGCGCCGACCGAATTCCCCAACGCCGCACCAAGCAAAGTGCCTGCGGCTACGGAAACCAGCTGCCCCTTACCACCCCCCACTTGAGAGCCGAGCAATGCGCCGCCAACGCCACCCAAAACCGTACCTGCATCTTGTTTATTAATGCCGCCGATAGTGTTGATGCCATTTCCATTAGGCTGGCAGGCTGAAAGAATAGCAACGGTCGTTAGAAGTACGATTGTTTTTTTCATGTGGTTCCCCTTGGTTGTCTCTTGGTTTATAGTCCAGCCACTGGGCCAAATCAATGCGAGAGTTTGCTGCGCCACAACGAGCGAATCGCCACCACCACAAATAAACCACCGCCGATGACCGCCAGCAGGCCGCCCAAACGCATCACCTGCAAGGCTGCGGCAGCGGCTTGGTCTGCGACATCGAGCGAACCTGCGGTTTTTCGTTGAATATCGTGACCACCTGCGACTGCTAATCCGATTACATGAAATACCTGTCCCATGCCATATAGCCATGGTTGAGCGATCGCTGTTTTCCACAACGTCACCTCTTTGCCGCCAATTTTGGGAAGGATAACAAACATCACTCCCATCAATGCAAGGGTGATACCTACCGTAGATCCATGATAATGAGCGGGGATGATGGTATTACTTCCCTGAATCAACATCGCAATCACACCACCCACAAAGAACAGCGTGAGCGAAAACACAAAACACCCAGCCACAGGCTTGTGCTCGCGCCATTGCATGTGCTTGATATGGTAGAGATACCATAATGCCAGAAAGGCAGGCACTGTCCCCACCACGGCAATCATTTGCCAAGTGAATAATTTTAGGTGCAATCCGTCGTTAATATCCACCAGCCAATAGACACCCATAGCAGCAACAGAATTCAACCATAAAAACGCAAAGAGCCCTTTGATGAATCTAAGCGAAGGCTGCGGAATTTGAAGTGTATCTGCCAGCAAGATCCACGCAATCATACCCAATTGTACAAACACAATTTGCAGCACATGCCCACCGCCCCAAAAGATCATTTCATAAAAAGCCTCGCCACCATAGCCTTTGGGATGCTGCGCGACAGAGAAGATAAAACAAGCGAGCACGCTGCATAAAGTGAGCATGGTCAATTGCATCGGCACTTCTAATCTCCCCCTCCCTGCGGAGAGAAAAAAGCTACTCACTACCATCAGCAACAAGCTCGCAAAGATCGCTCCCAGACCCATAAAAAAGAGTGCGTTATTTTGTACGGGGATGTAATTGCTGGTGAAAGCCTCGCCGCCCGCCAATGGGCCACAGGCAATGGCTAGAATACCCAGCAAAAAGCTGATGGATGCCGCTTGGTGGATCA
>JBILIE010000248.1:0-2733 GCA_044350115.1 Rickettsiales bacterium | reverse complement strand
TCGCTACGATCGACGGTATAGGCACGCGGGAAGCCGCCGAGGATCTCAAAGGGACTAAATTCTACATCGACCGGGATGCCCTGCCCGAAACCTCCGAAGACGAATTCTACATCGAAGATCTCATTGGTCTCACTGCCTGCTCACCCGATGGCGCAATATTTGGCAAAATCACTAGCATCGAAAATTATGGCGCGGGTGATCTTATCGAAATCACCACCCCTGACGGCGAAACTGAACTCTTTGCCTTCACTTACGAAATCTTCCCCGAAATCGATGTTGCCGCTGGTAAAGTGATTATCGAATTGCCCGAGATTATTGAGGATGAAGAGCCAGAAGTATGACCTTCTGCGCCACCATTCTCACCCTTTTTCCCGAAATGTTTCCGGGCGTGCTCGGCACCTCCATTCTCGGCAGCGCGCTCGATAAAGGCCTATGGCAGATCAACACCCTGCATCTGCGCGATTTTGCTACCGATAAGCACCAGAAAGTGGACGATACCCCCTATGGCGGCGGCGCAGGAATGGTAATGAAACCAGATGTGCTGGATGCAGCCATCACCCATGCCAAACTCCCGACTCCAAACTCCCGACTCCTCTACATGTCCCCACGTGGTAAGCCATTAACGCAAGCCCTCGCGCAGGAATTATCGCAAGAATCCTCCCTCATCCTCCTCTGTGGACGCTATGAAGGTGTGGATGAGCGCGTGCTGCAACATCATGCCATAGAAGAAATTTCTATCGGCGATTATGTGCTGGTTGGGGGCGAGGTCGCGGCGATGGTATTGCTGGAAGCCACGCTCCGCCTCATTTCTGGGGTATTGGGGGAGGAAACCAGCACCCATGAAGAAAGTTTCGCCACTCATGGCAATTGCGCTGGACTTCTTGAATATCCTCATTATACTAAGCCGCCTTCGTGGAAGGAGATGGACGTGCCGCCCGTGCTTTTGAGTGGTCACCATCAACAAATACGCGAGTGGCGCCTGAATCAGGCAAAGGAATTAACGCAGGCACGCCGACCAGACCTCTGGGAGCGCTACCCGCAGAACGAGTCGCAGAAGAAAAAAGGATAGAGCCATGAACCTGTTGCAAAAAATTGAGCAAGACCAAATCAACCAGCTCACCGCTGGTAAAACGATGCCTACTTTTGGCGCAGGCGATACGCTCCGCGTGAACTTCCGCATTGTGGAAGGCACCAATGAGCGCGTTCAGGCATTTGAAGGTATCTGCATTGCCCGCAGCAATAGCGGCTTGCATTCTTCATTCACTGTACGCAAACTTAGCCATGGTGAAGGTGTTGAGCGCGTATTCCCACTCTATTCTCCCCGTATTGAAAGCCTTGAGCTGATTCGTCGTGGTGAAGTGCGTCGCGCTAAATTGTATTATCTGCGTGGCCTGACGGGTAAAGCAGCTCGCATTACTGAAAAGAAAACTGTTCGCGTCATTGTTGAAGGCGAAGAAAAAGCCCCCCGGGTACGCGCTGAAAAAGTAGCGAAAGCTCCGAAAGTGGCAAAAGTAGCAAAAACCAAAAAAGCTAAAAAAGCTGAGTAGTTTTTCTCGTTCTTGAATTCAGAAAACGCCTCTGCTATTTGCACGAGGCGTTTTTTTATCCTCTCTTTTCTCATAGGTTTTTTTATGACTCAGCCACAAACTCTTTTCGATAAAATCTGGAGTGCTCATCTTGTGCATCAGGCGGAGGACGGCTCCTGTGTGTTGTATATCGACCGCCATATGGTGCATGAAGTGACCAGCCCGCAAGCCTTTGAGGGTTTGCGCGTGGCGGGGCGCAAAGTGCGGCGGCCTGATGCTGTGCTGGCGGTGGCGGATCATAATGTGCCGACGACGGCAGATCGTGTGCAGGGGATTAAAGACGAAACCTCACGCATTCAGGTGCAAACGCTTAAAGATAACTGTGCCGAATTCGGTATCACGCATTTTGAAATGTCGGATAAACGCCACGGTGTGGTGCATATTGTCGGCCCTGAACAAGGCTTCACTCTGCCCGGAACTACTGTGGTTTGCGGCGATTCGCACACCTCCACTCATGGCGCATTTGGCGCGCTGGCTTTCGGCATCGGCACGAGCGAAGTGGAGCATGTGCTCGCCACCCAAACCCTCATTCAGCAACGTGCCAAAAATATGCGTGTGACGATTAACGGTACGCTCGGCGCGGGAATCACCGCGAAAGATCTAACCCTCGCCGTGATTGGTAAAATAGGCACTGCGGGCGGCACAGGCTATGTCATCGAATATACGGGCGAAGCGATTCGCGATCTGTCGATGGAAGGGCGCATGACGGTATGCAATATGTCGATTGAAGCAGGCGCACGCGCAGGGCTGATTGCGCCCGATGTTACTACGTTTGAATATCTAAAAGGCCGTCCGATGGCACCAAAAGGAGCAGAGTGGGAACAAGCCGTGGCCTATTGGCGTACGCTACCTTCTGATACTGGCGCGAAATATGATGCAGAGATCACGCTCGACGCGAATGAGATTATCCCGCAGGTTACTTGGGGTACCAGCCCGCAGGATGTGCTGCCGATTACTGGCATTATCCCCAACCCTGCTGATATTGCCGATGAAATTAACCGCAATGCGCTTATCCGCGCACTCGATTATATGGGGCTGACGGCGGGCACACCCCTAACTGAAGTCGCCGTAGATAAAGTTTTCATTGGCTCTTGCACCAATGGTCGTATTGAAGATCTGCGCGAAGTGGCAAAGGTTGTCGAAGGCC
>JBILIE010000247.1:0-2740 GCA_044350115.1 Rickettsiales bacterium | reverse complement strand
GAGATCAGAAAGATTCACCCGCAGTAATTTACGCGCAATTAAATCGGCGGGATCATCGGCGAAGAAATGCACGCCGGCGGTCATGGCATCTTGCGTGATGACGAGCTGTTTGCCCGAGGGCGGAGTGAATAAGGCCGCATCGTCGCGCAGCCCCAAGCCAGCTTTGCCTGCCAGCGGCGCAAAATAGCGGTGGATGAGAGAAAATTCGTTCATAACACAAGTCTATCAATGAAACGCCAACCGAGCAAGGCGAGGCGGCGAAAGCCGTGGGGTTTGGGGAGTATCCCCAATCAGCGCGCTAGCGCGTTAGAAAGCTCCTGCAATACGCCATTCACAAACCCCAGCTCAGGATTGTCAAAAAACTCAGCGGCGATGCCGACATACTCATCCAGCACGATTTTGGCTTTGGTTTCGGGGTAGTAAATCAGCTCATACGCCCCCGCTTCGAGCAGCGATTGCATGAGCGGGCTGATGCGCGTGAAAGCGCGACCTGCCGCCATTTGCTCGGTTAAGCGCAACTGTACCGCAGCTTGCTCGGGTGCGAAGCCTTCGGCGAGCTTGGTCAGAAATTTGAAATCGGGCGCGGGAGTTGCATCATTGGCTTCTTCGTGTTCTTCCTGCATCCGCCCTTTGATGGCTTTGCTGTAGTTTTCCACTGCCTTTGGCGCGCCTTCGAGCTTCAGCTGATATAAAAATTGCACAAAAGCCAGCCGCGCCGCACGGCGTTTGGCGATTGAAGGAGAGATAGAGGTCATACTTTGGTTCCTTTGGCGAGGCGGCGTTTGAGCGCCAGCAGCTCTATCACGGCTTTGGCGGCTTCGCCACCTTTGTTGCGCCTTGCAGGATCGGCGCGATCCCATGCTTGTTCAAAATTTTCGACGGTGAGGATGCCATTGCCAATGGGCACCTGATGCGTGAGCGCCAGCTCCATCAAGGCGCGGCTGCTTTCATTCGCCACAATATCATAATGCCCTGTTTCGCCCCGAATCACGGTGCCAAGCGCAATATAGCCCGCATATTTGCCGCCGCTAATGGCATAACGAATCGCCTGCGGAATTTCCAGCGCACCGGGTACGCCGACCGTATCGCAGGAAAGCCCCGCCTCTAACACAGCCTGCACCGCCCCTTGCAGCAGCGATCCCGCAAGGTCTTCATAAAACATGCCGCTAACCACTAAAATAGAACTCATTTTCTTCCTGTAGCTGGAATCTACGCTGGTGGCAACCATGAGTCGAGGGAGATACGGAGGGGAGCCTAAGTTCGACGAAAAGAAGCTTCAGTCTTCATAAGGTGGGAGCTTCGTTTGAGTGCGGCATTAAGGCTGGCGCTCGTATCAAAATTTATTTGGGTTGATGCCCGTAACTTATCCAAGCTTCCATTTAGCGCATCAGACACCAGTTGGCTCATTTTGTCTTCATGCTCTCGCTGAAGTGAAGAAGATTTGCCCAAAGTTTTGGCCAATTCTCGCTCTTCATAGTAATGCTTTATAAGATCGAAGCTTACAGGGGACTGGGTATTGAGTGCCCGATTAATGGTTTGCAATTCAATCGCTTGTTGGGTTTTCTCGTCTTCCGGCAGTGGGGCATGAGCCAGCTGCGTCACCGCATCAATCGCGCGGTTGAGATCGGAGGGGTGGGTTCTCCCACCGCCTACCTTTTGGGTTCTGATAATTTCATCAACCCAGGCTCCTGCCATGCCGGAGTAATCCTGCAATGAGGAAGCGGCAGCTCTGTCCGCATGGGTTTCGCGAGGCTGTTGTGAGGTAAGGGTGCCTTCCAGAGAACCAAACAGACTCCCCACTTCTATCGCTCTTTTTCTGTGATCCAGCTCGTGGATATTAAAAAGGCAAAAGCTGCGCAGGTTGATGTTCTTGAGCATCGCACACCCATAAACAATTTCATTGCCGAAATTATCGCGGTGCATATCCTCTTCCAGGGCGCCCGAAAAAGAATAGGTTGGTACTTTTTCGATTGCTAAGTCTGCACATCCTACCGCGCCGCTCTTCCTGCTTGCTTCAACAGTTTGCCTAGGGAGAGCAAAGTAAGTTTTTTCCAACACCCTGCCATTGTCCGAGCATTGCAGCATAAATATCTGAGCATTACTCTGCAGGAGTGAATCAGTAGAGGCCTTTCCTGCTAATTGGTCTTCCACAGAGATATATAGCGCGTTTTCCTTAGTCCATTGAGGATTATGCTTGCTCAGCTTTTCCCAAAAAAGTGATCCGTCAAAGCCAAAGTATGTCACTTTCTGCGTGACCATATACTCCCGATCACGTTTAAGCTCGCCGCGGAAAGTGGTAATTTGCTCTGGGGTGAAGGTTGTGTCCGAGCCTTGGTGCAAACTATACTGGTCGACGACTCTAGCCCCCAATACAGGCAGCCCAATGATTAGCATTGCTGACGTAAACCAATTCATTAACAGATTATAATAAAAAAGTTAAGAAGTGCAAGGATTTTTGACGTCTGCCTGAAGGGCATAGCATTATTAGGGAGATTAAATCCCCTCATACCCCATGATTTTCAGCCCATAGCCTTCCAATGCCACCACCGATGCGCGGGAGTTGGAAAGTAATATCATTTCCCCGATCCTTAAATCCAGTAGAATTTGCGCGCCTGTGCCGTAATCGCGCAGCATCGGGCGGGTGGGTTTGGTGCCGCTGCGTAACGCCAGCAGGTCGGAAATCAAGGTGGAGCGCTGTTCGCGTAGGATGATTACCACGCCGCTGCCGTGATCGGCTATT
>JBILIE010000060.1:0-8120 GCA_044350115.1 Rickettsiales bacterium | reverse complement strand
CTGCTTCAGTAAATCTTGCTGTTTGACGATCTGCGCCTGCTGCTGCTGCAACTGCTCCTGCTGCTTCGCCATATCGGCTTTCAGTTTCACGATTTCTCTCGTTGAAAGGGAAGGCTGCGCCGATACAACGCTGCTCCAGAGTATCAGCGCCATCGCCGTGCCAGTTGATAAAAATCGCATCGTAACCATCCCTTTCGACTCACTATTATTTCATGATACTAGCCACGCCAGAGTTCCCGCCAAGAGCTCCGCGCAAAAGAGATATAAAAAAATCCATTTTTTTAATCCCTGTTGCACCTTTGCACAGTCGCATTTCCAGTGCCACTCGATAAGGAAAAAATACCCGCAATCTTTTGACCACAATCAAACATCCCTCGCGTTCTTTTGCCTAGGCTTCTCTCCCATTACCAGCAAGGAGGATACAATGTTTACGTTAGAAGCGACCGCCCCTGAGGTGGAAAAATTTGAAAAATTACTCACTGACCTGCAGAGGTTATCGGCCATGGTATTCTGCGAATACAGCCTTGAGGAAGAGATTGAATGTCTGCGTGCGACAGAAGATTTTCTGGACGCTGGGCAGGATATTCCAGCGCTGCTGTCCTTTCGTGAGCAGGCGCTTTGCCGCAGCATCGTCGATTAGCTAATCTATCTTCTACTTGAAAATCTTACCCCAGCTCTGCGCTTCCCTCACAGGCTGGGGTCTTTTTTTATTTTGACTGCAATCAAATGATTTCTTCCGAGTGACGATTAGATCTTTCTTGGACGTTACTTCACTCTGCTGACGCAGAAAGTCGTCTCCCACAAATTTCATTAAACATGGAGAGCCTTATGGAACCAACACATTTTCTTTTTGTTCTGGCGATGCTTACAGGGACGATCGGGGCTGCCCCCGTCTTTGCGGCGGAGGCAAAAGCACCTGTCTCTGTGGAAAGAGCAGCGGAAGAGCCTGCCGCCCCTTCGCAGAAAGAACCTGCCAAAGAAACCGATAGCATCGAACCTTACAGCGCTGATCAGCGCGATGTGGGCGTTGCCAAAGCAAAAACCTCACTGGATGAGCTCGATCTGCGGATTGAGGAGCTAGAAAAGCATGTGACCGACAACAGCCGCAAAGCGATAAAAGATCTGAAAGAGGAACGCGCTGAGGTCGCCAAAAGCTTTGACAATCTCAAGAAAGCCACACGTGAAACATGGGATACGGTGAAAAAAGATTTTATCAAAAGCTATGAAGCGCTGAAGGAGAAATTCAAGAAAACCGAAGCGGCAGAAAAATCTGCTGACCCAGATAAAAAATAACCTGCTGAGAACGCCGCCTCCACCCAGTATTTTTCGGGCGGAGGCGGAATTCCCCCGCTTATGCTGCCTGCTGAAAAGTTTCAGGAACTTCCAGTTTATCGATCACTTTCGTGACGCCCTGAGCAGCCCAGACAGCGTCTTCAATCATATCCTTCTCAAAATAATTTCCAACCGTGCCAGAGAGCGTCACAGTACCGTTGCTTTCAGAAACTTTTACCCGCCCAGCCTCAATGCTGGCGTGACGGTGCAGAGCCTTCATGATTTCGTTTTTGATATCGGGCAGTATCGCACGTTTACGAATGTTGATATTGTTCATGATGGATTTCACGCCTTTGATATCGCGCACCTGCATTTCGGCATAGCCGCGCTGATAACGCCAATCCACTTCCCCCGTGAGGGTCACCACGCCCTTGCGAACTTCCGCCTTAAGCGAGTCACCGGGGATCTGCACATTCCACTCAAACAGGCGTGCGATGCGATGGGCGATATCTTCATCCGAACCTTCCAGCTGGACGGGCGTTTTCACCTCGATTTCATCAGCCACCGCTCGCACACCGCGAATGCGTTTTACCGCACGCACCGCCGCGTATTTATGAGAATAAGCAGGCACATTGCCCTTCAGCGAGGCCGCGCCATCTTTCACAACCACGCCGATTTCGGTTTCGCTGACTTCCGGATCCCATTTCAGCTCGGTCAGAATGTCTTGTTTGATGTCAGAATCTGTTCTGCGTATCGTCATTTTGATGCTCCATTGGTTGAGGTTACCCCCGTCTTTTGCGGGGAAATGATTCTAAACCACGGAGCAAAAATTCAGCGTTTGATTGTGGTCAAAACATGGGTCGCTTGCCCGCAGCAAATTCGGGTTCGCTCTGGCGGCCGCAATCGTGCAACAGCTGATGTGTGGGGCAGTCTTCGTTGATGGAACATTCGTTGCAGACATACTCTCCTGCGGCATGAACATCGGTGAAAGTGACACGGGTTCCCTCCACTTCAATCCCGTATTCCTTCAGTTTTTTGAGAGTACGAGAGAAAGTTTCCAGCTCCATACGCAGACGCGAGGCAATAAGGGTTTTGCTGACGGGAAGATCAAATCCCTTCGAATCAAAATCATACATCACGCAGAGGCGCTGCAAAAAGCAAGCGACCATCTGCGGGGCAGACATGGTGGCGCGGTGCTCCGCTTCAAGCTGCGCTTGATACAGCCGATCAGACAACCCCGCCAGCAGCCGCGCGGCAAGATGATCGAAATCCTTGAGATGCTCCTTCATCCAGCTCAGCGAGATTTCAAGCAAAACACAATCTTCCACCGCACGTGCATGTGACTGATGGTTGCGCTTGGCCTGAATAATTTCATCCGCACAGAGCGTATCGCCCGTAATCAGTATTTCGGATGTGATTTCATGCCCATCGGGTGTCTCGCGGAATATCTGCATAATCCCTCGGCACAGAATATAAAAATGCGTGACCTTATCGCCGTGCAAATACAAAAAACTACCTTTTTCGCAACGACGAAGGTGGCTGCTGCGAAGGATAATATCTGTTTCCTGCGCGTTTAATTCCGAAAACAGCGGCAGGGTTTTAATCACCGTGGGGCATAGTTTGAAATCGGACATGGTTTTAAGCTCGGCCATTATTCTCTGCATCAATTAGAACATTGTATAAAAATTTCAACCCTGTAAGATTGGGGCGTTTAGGTAACAATTGTTACTGCATAAAATATTGAAAAATAAAATAAGTCAAACCAAAATAACTTAAGGCTCATTAAGCAATCGTGTTATTAAGCAGCAGGTAAGGAAATCTCGTGCCCGAATTCACCAGCGACAGCGCCGATTTTTCGTTCTTTGACGGAGCAGGAAAATTGTTCGGCGAAAAGATTAAAAACTACCGCAGCCAAAATGGATTATCACGCGCAAAACTCGCACAACAATCGGGGGTGAGTATTTCGCAAATCTCTCGGCTTGAGAACGGCAATGGTTCGTCTTCCATGCTCATTTGCCTGAGGCTGGCCGCCGCATTAGAAATCAAGCTTTCCGATATGCTTCGGGAAATAGAAAATCCCCTCCCGAAATTGTAACAATCGTTACATCTATTTTTTAACCGTGAATCTTCATATTGTTATAAAATAATGCAGAAAACACATGAAGGAAAAATTATTGCCGCGCTGGTGCAGCACTTTAAAATGCTGCGGCTTGAACAAGGGTTGTCGCATAATAAACTGGCGCAGAAAGCGTGCATAACCCGCCCAGCCATCAGCCAAATCGAAAGCGGAAAGCGTATCCCCACCTTGATGGTTTGCCTTAAAATATCACACGCACTGGGTAAAAAGCTGGGCGATTTGATCGCCACGTTTGAAGATGAATTCTACCAAAAATAATTTGCGATTTTATATTTGACCACAATCAAACCCAAGCCAGCATCATCCCCCTAGGTTTCCTTTCCACGTCAATGAAAGGAGAATTGATTATGATGAGTTCAAGTGTCCGTGCTGTTGATGCAGCGTATTATCCTACCCCTCGCCCCCCACGCAAACAGGAGGTGCGCGTGGAAATGCAGAAGCCCTTGGTGCGCTCCCTGCGCGAGGAAATTTCACGTTGTGCACGTGACCTGCTTACCCCCGCTGAACGTCGCGCCTGCGATATGGCAACCGATTAATTTTTCTATTATTATAAGGAGCTAACCATGTTCAATATAGCCAGTGAGAGTGATAAAAAATCTGCTTCCTCAGTCGAGGAGGATCTGCGCCGTGCGGCGAATCAGGCGGGGCGCAAAGTGCGTGAATTTGTTGATACGGCCACTCATGAAGTGATGGATACTTCCGAAAAGGTAGAGACACAAATTCGCAGCCATCCTCTCGCCGCAACCGCTGCTGCTGCGGGGATAGGATTCCTGCTAGGAGCCTTGTTTCGTCGATGCTAAGCCGCGCCGAAAATCTGACGTAAACTTCGCGAGGATCGGGAAAATGCTTGGAATAACCTTACTGGGTGGGGATATTCTGCGAAGGCTAGTGCTGAGCAGGATTATTTTCGGTATCGCAGGGATGGTTTTTCTAGCGATCTTTCTGGGCGTGGCGATGGCCTTGCTGCTGATAGGATCGTTCTTTCTTCTCTACCAGCTCTTGTTGAGTTATGGGGTGGGGGGCGATTATGCGCTGCTGATTCTGGGTGGTGTGGGTACGGTGTTAGCACTGATACTTTCTGCCCTGACGCTGCCACGGCTACGTATATTATTTTCCCCACCAACACCAGCCTCACGCCTCAGCGGCTTCGGCAACGCGTTTATAGACGGGTTGATGACCCCAGCAGAAAATAAAAATTCTAAAAACTAAAACCAAGGAGAGTTCTCATGAAAACACTAAAAATAAAAGACATTATGACCCCTAACCCCTCCATGATCGCGCCCGCAAAAACGGTGAAGGAAGCCGCCAGCCGCATGAAAGAAATCGACTGTGGCATTTTACCCGTAGGCGACGCAGATAAAGTGCTCGGTATGATTACCGATCGCGATATTACCCTGCGCGTGACGGCAGAAGGCAAGGATCCCACAAAAACATTGGTGCGGGATGTGATGAGCCGCAATGTTTATAGTTGTGAAGAGGACGAGGGCATTGCCGAAGCGGCAGAGGAAATGCGCAAATATGGAGTGGCGCGTTTAGTAGTCACCAAAAACAAAAAAGCCACGGGTATTGTCACCATGAAGTGCCTGTTGCAAAACAAGGGTGATCGCGCTCAAAGCGATGCGGCGCTGCACGCATTATTGGGCCCCAAAAAAGCAACTTCTTCTAAAACAAAAGAAATGGCTTCCGCAGGCGGGAGCTGCGGAAGCTGTGAGTAATATCAATCGTTCCAATCCCTTCACCTCGACCCGTGACTCTCACGGGTCGAGGGGTGCTTCACTGCGTAAATGGCTGTGGTTATTGCTGGTAACCATGCTGCTTGCCGCGCTCTTTTACAGTCGTGGATTGCAGGGAGGGGCGCAGGATCAGAAGTCGAGTTTCCAACGGAACCCAATGATCTCTGGTCCAACGACGGGGTAAAGTTCTTCCTCGCCCTCTTTGGTGACAAAGAATTCATTTAATGCATAAGACAAGCCGCAGCCAGCAATCACATCGCGCCAATGGTGCTTGTCGGCATCTACCCGCGAAGCACCCACCCCTGCCGCCACCGCTAGGGCAGGCAAGCCATACTCCCACCCATAACGCTCACCGAGATACGCCGACCCCGAGCAGGCGAAAGCGGCATGACCTGAAGGAAAGGATTTTTTGCCGCCATTGGGGCGTTCACCTAAATAGGTCTGGTCAAAAGCTCGTTTGGCACCCTCCGTCGCGAGGATAGAAGCGAGGGTGCTGCGCACAAGCTGCTTCCCCCCCTCCGCATCGCCCTTCCACGCCGCCACGCCAGCGCCTGCAATCACAGGAAGGTATTTGCCAACATCCCCTGCTCGCTCCTCGCGTGATTTCGCAAAAACCGCATCGGGCAATAGCATAGCCCCTGCCACTACTAAAATACTAAAACCCCTTAAATAACCTGAACTCATATTACCAAATTGATTCATTAATAACTCCACAAAATATCTTAAACATCTTCCCGCTCCACCCAACACTCACCCAGTTTACGGTATTTGCGTTTGACGGCTGCCCATGCCACGCGGCGGGCAGTTTCCTCAACTGTCCCACCCCATCGGCGTTTTTTGGGATCGCTATACAGCGTCCATGCAGAATTGAAGGTCTCGCGAAAAATATCCTGTGCATGCAGCGGTAAGTGGGTGCGGACACCCAGTGGCAGATCTTCGTTGCTTTCATAAGGCATAAGTAGCGCCCTCCCCCCTTCAGGTTTATTCCCCCTCAGGTGCAGGCAGCGTTCGTTCTGCAAACAACAGATTGTCGCAAATTTCCTGCATATAATGCAGCCACTCATTCAATGCGACCATCGCGATGATAAGGGTAACCACCCCCATCGCACGAATCATTTTATACTGACGCGCCTCGCACCATTCCAGCATCCGCACCGCATTATTGGGGGAAAGCGTATAGAACATCCCCTCCATGATAGCCTTCACGCCCACCAGCGTTACTAACAAAGGCCATCCGCTCCACTTGCTGTGAAAAGTGACAATAAATGTCCCCACAATCAGATGCCAATAACCAAGCAACAAGACAATAGGCGCCCCCTGAACACGCAATCGCCTTAACCACTCTCTCCATATCTCATGATGGATAATAAGCGAAAAACCGAGCGTTAAACCACTCACGCCGATCATAAATGCTACAGCATATTCCATTTTTTCCTCACCTGAATTTACGATTAATTGTCGTTGTCAGAAGCGACCTTAATTTTCATTCTTTGATATTCATTTGACCGCAATCAAACGGATAATAACAAAATACGATTAGACAAAAACCATGACATTTCAGAACCGAACAGAAGCAGGAAAACAGCTCGCTAAGGCGCTTATTTCCTATAAGGGCAATCCCAACACGCTGGTGCTTGCACTGCCGCGCGGTGGGGTGCCTGTGGCGTTCGAAATCGCGCAGGAGTTACACCTTCCGCTTGATTTGATGTTAGTGCGAAAACTGGGTGTCCCTGGGCATGAAGAACTGGCGATGGGGGCGATTGCTAATGGAAATGTGCAGGTGTTGAACGAAGAGATCATCCGCAGTTTAGGCATTTCCTCGCAAACGCTGAACCATGTGGTTGAAAACGAACACCGCGAGCTGATGCGGCGCAATCAGGCCTACCGCCACGGCAAACCGCCCCCCATCATGGAAGCAAAAACCGTAATTCTGGTGGATGACGGCATGGCGACAGGTGCCAATATGCGGGCGGCAGTGCAAGCGGCGGATAAACTTTTTGCTGCACATATCGTAGCGGCAGTGCCCGTGGCTTCCGATTCCGCCTATGCCTTACTAAAAAACGAGGTGGATGAGATTGTGTGTCTGGCAATGCCTGAGCCTTTTTATGGCGTGGGGGCTTATTACCGCGATTTCACGCAAACCACCGACAAAGAGGTCAAAGAGTTGCTAAGGAGGGCAACAGAACATGAGCGCACATAGCCATCTTATCAAAGAAATTCGCGGCGAAGCTTTGGCTTTGACGGATGATTTCTTTCCGCTGATTAAAATGATTGATGGTGCGAGGTTTGTGCTGATCGGCGAAGCCACACACGGCACAGAAGAATTCTACCAACAGCGTGCCGAGCTCACTAAAATACTCATTGCCGAACATGGCTTTGCCGCCGTAGCGGTGGAAGGCGACTGGCCAGACTGCTACCGTGTGCACCGCTATGTGCAGGGCAGCGACAAGATCCATAATGCTCATAGTGCGCTGTCGGGATTCCTGCGTTTTCCTTCTTGGATGTGGCGTAACCGAGTGATGGTAGAATTTACCGACTGGCTGCATGATCACAACCTCACTCGTATGCCGCAGGAGAAAGTGGGGTTCTACGGGCTGGATCTGTACAGCCTGCATGCCTCCATTGAGGCGGTGATTAGCTATCTGGAAAGGGTAGATCCCCCCGCAGCGCGTCAGGCACGGCATTATTACGATTGCTTCGACCACTATTATACCGAAAACCCTCAGGAATACGGCCTTCACACTCTCTCTGGCCTCACTAAAACCTGCGAGGATGAGGTGGTGAAGCAGCTGATCTCTCTTCGCCACCGCGCCCACAGCTATATGAAACGGGACGGCTTCGCTGCGGGCGAGGAGTTTTTCTGTGCCGAGCAAAATGCCAAAGTGGTTGCCCATGCGGAAGAATATTATCGCGCCATTTTCGGCAATCGTATCCATTCTTGGAACCTGCGTGACAAGCATATGGCCGACACGCTCAAT
>JBILIE010000246.1:0-2759 GCA_044350115.1 Rickettsiales bacterium | reverse complement strand
TAAACCAATGCTAACAATCCCTGCAGCGAGTAAGCCTGAAAACACCCCTGCCACCAAACCACCGAGGAAGCCACGGCGATCGCCAGACCAACCAGCCGCTGCGGCTTTGTTGTAGTAACCAGTAAGCAGTCGTTGATATTCATCATGGCGCTGTGTGCCGGTAATCACATCTGGTTGATTGGGGTCACGTTCTTTATAGCGAGCCTGATCGCGCTCAATTTGTTCCTGCGTGAGGTTACCTGGTTTTCCCATCAATACATTGTCGGTGTAGTTGAAGATGCTTTTGAATTTTCCTCGGTTAAGGCCGAAAGAGGCACCCATTAAGCCGCCTGCACCCACAGTGGCTGCCGTGGTTGCAACATGCCCACCCAAATGTTCAAAAGCGTGTAAACCAAATTCTCCGAGTAACTCAACCCCTGCGCCACCAGTGCCAAATGCTAATAGAGCACCAATCGCAGTGCCTACCAGCAGTCCGGGAAGTGCAATGCGGCCATGGAACCATTTATCATCATCTGGCGGAACTTCAAAATGATGTCCAATCCCTGGAGCAGGGGAGTCGCGTGAAATTTCTGGTAGGCTGGGGTAGCGCTGGCGCATTTCTGATTCGGCAAAAAAGGCTGCGGCATTACCTGCGCTGTTACCAATTTTGCCCATGAGTTCAGCACCGAAAATGGCACCCACGCCAGTGAAAGTGGCGATGAGTGAGCCACCTCCAATAGCAGCGAGCGCTCCTCCTCCGAGGGCAGCGAGCGCTCCTCCTGCTGGAACAAGAATGGGCCATAATATTGCGAGGCCAATGCCTACCGCAAGCCCTGCAAATGCGCCAACAAGCAAGCCGCGCAGCAGGCTGCGTACATGGCCTTTATAGGCACCCCAAAAGCCCTTAAAATATTTTGTGCCGTGATCGGGAAGTTCTGCAGGAGTTTGTGGTTTGAGGGTTGGTTGCGGGGTGGTGTTGACAAGCGAATTCCCGCCATCGGTCGCGGGTGCTTCCGATGTGCCGTAGAATTGTTGCATGTCTGTTTTGTCTGTTACCATTGACCACACATAGTTTTACACACTTGCATTATATGGTTTTATGCGGGTTTTGAGTGTTAAGATTGTGTGACAATCAAGCATATGAAAAAAGGGAGGCCGAAGCCCCCCTTTTTTTGTTTATTATAGTTTAGTAAACAGTCGCTTACTTGGAAACGTTCAGTTGAACTTCCACGCGGCGGTCTGGTTGCAGGCAGTTCACAGTAGCCGCTTTGCTACCAGAAGCATCGCAACCAGTTGTTACAGGAGCATTTTCGCCTTCTGCAGTTACGGTGGTTACGCTGGTGTTATCGAAGCCGTGTTTTGCCATGTAAGCGCGCACAGAGTTTGCGCGACGGTTAGAGAGTGCTTGGTTGTAACCCGCATCGCCAATATGGTCAGCATGACCAACGATAGTTGCGCTCATTACGTGACCAGAATCTTTGATTTTGCCAAGCAAGCGGTTGAGTTTGTAAACAGATTCCTGAGTCAGGCGATCGCTGTTAAAACCGAAATAGATAGTGCGTTCGTTCAGCGTAAAGCCAGGAGTTTTGCTTATACTATTGCAAGTGTTATTGCCGTTGGTCCACTTGGTATAAACGCAATTACCACGAACATCGTGTACGCGGTTGCTGTGCATATCGTTAACCACCTGATTTTTGCTATAATCACCGCAGCAATTAGCAAAAGCAGGGGCAGCCAGAGTGCTGGCAAGAACAAGGCCGAGAGAGATTTTTTTGAAGGTATTAAACATGGAAGCTCCTTAAAGTGATAAAAAGTAAATACGAATTTTGCACCAAATAGTTAAATATTCGTTCTCATATGTCAACCATCTAATCAGGTTGCAGAAAGGAGTTGGGGAAGGTACAACTGGAAAAAAAGAAAATGAGGGTGGTTTCGATGCGCTGGCAAATCTACGGATTGGTGCCGTTTATATTGTTAGTTGCCAGTTCTTGCACAACGGCAAAGCTCGAAGAATTGCGTCAGATTTCTCCTGAAGGCACTCCTTTTCAAATCGCACTTGCACGTGAGTATTTGGCGTTTAGTGACCTAGAAGCCACACATTATGACTGGTCAGATTCGTATCTTTTTGCCGATAAGGGATTGAAATCGGCTTATGGGCAGGATGTTTCCCCCGAAAATCCGCAGGATTGGGATATTCCCCCAGATAAATTACCAGAATTAGAAGCTGCTCGCGCTGATTTGGTCGAGGCATTGGCCGATGAGTATAAAATGACCGCGCAGCCAGAAGTCGCTGCGCGTGCCCAGTATTTTTACGATTGCTGGGTAGAAAATCAGGAAGAAGCATGGAAAGAAGAGGAAATTGCGGAATGCCGTGAGGGCTTCCGCTCCACTTTAGCAGATTACAATACCAATACAGGTGCAACAGAAGATGCTGAAGCCGCCGCTCCCCGAACCACTGCTTATATGGTGTTTTTTGACCTCAACGAATGGGCGCTTACCGCAGAAGCACATCGGGTATTAGATGCAGTGGTGAAAGAGATTCTGGCACTGCCCAAGGTGGAAGTTACGATCTACGGTCATACGGATACTGCGGGATCGGATGAATACAATATGACGCTTTCTGAGCGCAGAGCCAAGGCAGTACAAAAGAAATTGGTCAGTCGTGGTATCGCCGAAGATGATATCACTTTCTTTGCCTTTGGCGAAACAGATCCCCGCATTCCTACCGCAGATGGCATCCGCGAACCAGAAAATCGGCGTGTTGAAATATTTTTAGAATA
>JBILIE010000245.1:0-2760 GCA_044350115.1 Rickettsiales bacterium | reverse complement strand
GCTGTCTTGACCATTGCCGCGATAGAGAATGTCAGAACCTGTATTGCCATAAAGAATATCGTTACCATTGCCGCCAAAGAGGGTGTCGTTACCATCGCCCCCTGCAAGCTGATCGTTGCCGCCATTGCCGAAGAGAATATCATTACCTTCGCCCCCATCGAGGGTGTCGTTACCTGTTTCATTGGCATCGGTATAAGTCGCGCCGCCAAAGAGAGCATCATTACCCTTCAGCCCCACAATATTATCGTTACCCGCCCCGCCATAGAGATAGTTATTGGCGTCGTTACCCGTGATATTATCGTTGCCGCCGCCAGAAATGGCGTTTTCGAATTGATCCGCAAACCAGAATGTGTCGGTGCCGCCATTGATAGGAATGAGATTCACGCGATCGCCTGAAGCACTCCCCCAATCAAAACGAAGGTCTATCTTGGTGTTACCCGTTGCATTGTTGGCGAGCAATGTGTCTATGCCCGCACCATCGACAATGGTATGGGGAATCTTGTTGTTGGCAGTATACACTGTATCGCCAGAATTATAGCTGGTGTTTTTGCCGTAAAGATAACGTATCGCCTGCACATCGCCCCACATGGGCGAGTCCACAATGCGATTGGTGGTTGGGCCGCCACTGGAGAAAGTTCCGCCTGTATAGGCCATCACAGTATAATCAGTATTGTTTTTTCCTGGACCTACGGTCGAGTTGCCCACACTGCTTGCAAATGAATGTGCAAGACCCAGACCATGGCCAATTTCGTGGACTATTGCAGTGTACATAAAAGAAGTGTTAGGAAAATTGGGAGCCTGACTGTTCAATACAATCGGGCCGCTGTGAAGTTTGCTACCACCATAAGAAAGTGCGGCATAACCCTTCACGCCGGGGCCATCACCTGAGAGGTTCTTGAGCCCATAACTGATTTCAAAATCGCCTGAGCCATTATTATTGACCCAGTTAATATTGGCGACATTTGCCCATTTTTGTTGGAATGCTAAGACTACTTGCTGCGCGGTGGAGTTGAGCACTGCACTTTGGTCAATCGGCTGCGAGAAGCTGTAGCGCACCATGGCGCCCTGACCAAGTGTTGCCGCGCCGCCATAGCGCACACCAATCAAAATACCATCAACTGCTTGATTGCCAGTGCCGGGCAGGGAGCCGCCGCCATTGACGACATCGTAACGTGAGGTTTCGAGCGGTGAGCCAAAAAGGCCGCCTGTATTCGTTGCGCGCCCGCTATAATTACTCACACCGCCACCAAAAAGAGTGGAGGAAGCAGCGGAAGCATTACCCTGTTCGATTGCCTGACAGATATAGCACATGTTGCGTTATCCTTTGTGAGTAATTTTAATTAATTCTCCCTCAGTTTAGCGCTAAAAAGTTTCGGATTTATGAACAAAGCCGCAGAAAAGGCCTTAAAATCGCAAAGATTTGTGAAGGTTTTGTTACAGTGCTAAATAACAAGCAACGTGCTGATACCACCAAGTGCGAGCAGGTTCAGCGAAACTAACCAGCCTGTGGGGCGGCTGATATTGCGGAAGCGACCCATTTTGGCTTCCATATACATCGGAATCATAAAATCGAGGCAGAGCCATAGGCCGATACCTGCTGCGATGGAGAGCGCGACGACGAGTTCGCCAAAAGGATTATGCCGTGAAAGCAACACCGCAGGAACACTCGTATAGAGCAACAAATGAAACAACAGGCAGCCAAGATTAAGCTGCATGGCTTTGTTGAGTGAGGTGGTGGAAATATTAAAAGGGATACCAGACATGGCACAATACTGGCACTACAGCCGTTAAGAATGAGTTAAAATTTAACGCGTATCGTCACTAAGGGGCAAATAAACATGGAAGCTGCTACCTTTGCCTACCACGCTTTCAATCAGCAATGAGGCGCGGTGACGAGCAAGGATGTGTTTGACAATGGCAAGGCCTAGCCCTGTGCCACCAATTTTGCGCGTGCGCGAGCTATCGACACGGTAAAAACGCTCGGTGAGGCGGGGGATATGTTCTTTGGCGATACCGTCGCTTTGGTCGGTCACTGTCACCACCAGACAGCGTTTGAGTTTAATGAAATTGGGATCACGCGGGAGATCGGAAGTGACGCGAGCCTGTACGATGACGGGCGTTTCTTCGTAGCCATATTTAATCGCATTGCCGACAAGGTTGTGTAGCACCTGACGTAGCTCGTTTTCTTCGCCACGCACTTTGGGCAGATCGTCACGGAAATCGAGTTTGATTTCCATCTGTTTGTTTTTTGCTGACCATTCGAAATGGTCTTTTTCGCGGTAAATAATTTGAGCAATATCGATTTCGCCACTGGGAATGACATGTGCGTTCATTTCAATTTTTGAAAGCGAGAGTAGGTCGGTAATCAGATTTTTCATCCGCTCGGCTTGTTGTCCCATCATGCCGATAAATTTTTTCTGCGCTTCGGGGTCGTCCTTGGCGGGGCCTTGGATAGTTTCGATGAGGCCGCTGATACTGGTCAACGGAGTGCGAATTTCGTGGCTGGCATTGGCCACAAAGTCTGCCCGCATTTTTTGGATGCGTTTGAGTTCCGTAATATCGCTCATAGTGATGATGACGGAAATTCCGCCAGCGGAAGCGACGGGGAAGTGCTCAATAATCGCACGATAATCGCGTGGTTCGGGTTCTTCCTGACGAAAATCAAGATCGCGACCTTTCATGTCTTCAATCACCGCCGTCACCGCGTTGAGAAGCACGTCGCTGGGAATGACGGTTTTGATAGATTTCCCCGCCAGATTC
>JBILIE010000244.1:0-2775 GCA_044350115.1 Rickettsiales bacterium | reverse complement strand
GCAGATATTTGAATCATGAAACAACGGAACTTCGGAAACTTCGGAAAGTTTGGGGCAGGCAAGTTACCGAACTTTCCGAACTTCCGAGAAACTACAAAACAAAAGGAGCAATCATCATGACAAACTCACCTGATACACCCACCCCACCTACAAATGCAGGACGAATGCAGGATGGAACTTTTGCACGCGGTCAATCTGGTAATCCCGAAGGTAAGAAACGCGGCACTCGACACAAAGCAACCCTCGCCATGCAATCGCTGCTGGAAGGCGAAGGCGAGAAGCTAACTCGTAAAGCCGTAGAGCTTGCCCTTGCGGGTGATACCACCGCCCTGCGCTTGTGTATGGAGCGCATTATGCCATCACGCAAAGACAACCCTATTTCGCTGGAGTTACCCATGCCGTTAGATCAACATGACATCGCACAAATTATGGCCTTCATTCTCGCTGCAACGCTGGCTGGCGACATAACACCAAGCGAAGGGCAATCACTCTCTGTGCTGGCAGAAAACTACCGCAAGGCGAAAGAAACCACCGAACTAGAGCAACGCATTGCCGCGCTGGAAGGCGTGAAAAATGGCTAGTATCAGAGAACGCATCACTAGGCTGGAAATGCAGCAGCAGGGCATCACCACGCCACCCGAAAACGAAACGCCGATGCAGCACTATCTACGTCTGATAAATGAACCTTGTGCGGCTTCCCCAAAGACCCGCCACACCGCCAGTTATACGCCAGAAGAGGCGTATCAAATGATGATTGGATTTTATTCTGCGTCGAACTAATATCTATTGCGTATAGATTCGTTTAATCGACGAATTTCCCATTGTAATTGATTAATGTCTATGCTGGTAGGAGCGTTAGGTGCGTAAACTACCTTAGGTTTTATTGAATCCATAAGTAGTATTTTTGAAATTTCATTTTGTCTTTCTTTATCTAAAAGTGCTTGAACATATTCAAGCTCCATATATTCAAATTGCTCAGGTGTAATTTTTCCTTTGTCTACGAGATCTGCTAATGACAAACGATACAATTCATTTTTTCTTAGTTGAATAGGGTTAGGGGCAACATTAAACAGCTGCGATGCTTTGCGATTAACCTCATTTTTACACTCTATTTTCTTACGGAATGAACCTTGCAACCGCTCACATTGCTTACCCATTGCTTCTATCCGATCTAGTAAGTCGCCTTGACTGTGTGCTTCCACGCTTTGAATAGGATTTTGTTGATTTTTTGTCTGGATGTATTGTTGTGACTTTTCCTCTTTTTGTGGCGCACTAAGAATGGTATCGATTCCCGCCAAAGTCAGCTTGCTTTCTGCAACACAAGCTTGCCATCGTTCTGTATTTCTGCGGAGTGATCCGCTTGTGCAGGCTCCTTCTCTATATGACTGCGTTTCTTGCGCTAATGCAGAAAGAGATTTTCCGTTATAAATGCTATTCGCAACCCATGAATAGCACTCTTCAAAACTTCCCACCGCTTGAGGGTTTTTAGCATAAAGGGCTGTACAGGCCTGTTGTGCTATAGTTTGCGCCTCAACTGCTTTTTCTGGCGTATGATCCGCACACCCGCTTAATAATAAAACGGCTAAACTGATAGCCTGAATGTGTTTAATTTTTTGCACGGTGCTTTCTCCCCAACTGGTGATCGGGGAGTTTACAAACCTGTTAATAGAAAGGTCGCGCTGGCCTTTGGCTGAAAAGCCTGAACATACGCCAACGCCTCCCCGACCAGAGTCGAGGAGTGCCTTGCGGTTGCACTTAAACCGCTATTAACAAGGGTTGTAACGCCCCAAGTGACCAACTGCGGTCACTATGCGTCAGACGTTAATGGATAAGAGAGGGAGAGGCAATAAAATGTTGCCGCCAGAAATGGCGTTTTCCTGTTTATTGTATTGCACCTTGAAGCTGAAAATTGCTAGCCATAGTGCTAGCGAGAGGTATCTTCTACAAGCAAGATTAACTGCAAGTCTTTGAAAGAAATGGTGCCGCTTGTCGGATTCGAACTGACGACCTACTGATTACAAATCAGTTGCTCTACCAACTGAGCTAAAGCGGCACTAAAAAAGTGGGTGCACAGATAGCGCAAGTTTTTGTAACGTGCAAGTCATAACCGCAATTATTTTACGAAAACTTCGCGTTGGGCAGAAAGCAGCGGTTTTCCTGCACGGGCGAGGGTAAATTTAGCCTGATATTTCCCTGCCGCAAGGCCTGTGCGGTTGCGTTTTCCGATAAATTGGAAGAATACGGCTTGCGATTTTTTGACCGTTTGCCGCACTGACGCTAGCTCTTTTCCATCAGGCTGGGTGATACTGAAAGAGAGTTGATC
The DNA here is from genome assembly GCA_044350115.1 of Rickettsiales bacterium. Taxonomy (GTDB): domain Bacteria; phylum Pseudomonadota; class Alphaproteobacteria; order Rickettsiales; family JALZUV01; genus JBILIE01. Next base: position 452 of record JBILIE010000244.1, on the reverse strand, counting down.
GCCTTGGCGCGTGCCCATCAGCTCCACCCAATAGGCAATCACAGGCGCCGTCGCCGATATTTGCGAGAGATTACTGGGCGTATCGCGCATGGCGTTTACTTTTGGCACCGCATCCACAAAACCATCGCCTAATATCGCTGTTGGCGTGTAGGGAATCAGCTTTTTCCATAAGCCTTTTATCTGCTTTTTTCCGCAAGGCGCATTGATAGAATCAGCGGTGAATGGATCAAGCTTCTCTTTGCCTTTCCACAGCGTCAAATGCAGATGCGGAAATTCGGTGTTGCCTGATAGGCCAATCTGCGCGAGTTTATCGCCTGCCTTCACTTCATCACCCACGCGCACAATGATGCTACTTTTTTTGAGGTGACAATACATTGTCTGGTACTGATCGGCATGTTCAATCACCATGCCATTGCCGCATTCGCGATCTTTCAGAGCGGCAGGGTTTTGCT
>JBILIE010000059.1:0-8205 GCA_044350115.1 Rickettsiales bacterium | reverse complement strand
AAGCACATTGAGATGCGTGATATACGCATCGCCAAAGGTCATCCAGAAACGGATGCGTTTGATCTCAGGCAAATGGGTTTTGAGGCTTTCGATTTCCTCATGATACATCAGATACATATTCTTGGGTCCAACCGCTTCAAAGTCGAAGCTTTGTTTTACCGACATCGCCGGGGTTTCGACCCAGTTGCCATTTTCCCAATGCCGCGCGACGGCGGTGACTTCACGGATGTTGATTTCGGGGTTGAAGTTGGTGGCAAAAGCTTTGCCGTGGTCGCCCGCATTGCAATCGATAATGTCGATGTAATGAATTTCATCAAACAAATGTTTCTGTGCATAAGCTGCCCATACGCCCGTCACACCAGGATCAAAGCCGCAGCCTAGCACGCCCAGCATATTCTTCGCCTTAAAGCGATCTTCATACGCCCACTGCCAGCTATATTCAAATTTTGCCACATCACGCGGCTCGTAATTGGCGGTGTCCATATAATGCACACCGGTTTCCAGACAGGCATCCATAATTGGCAGATCCTGATACGGCAATGCCATGTTAATCACCAGATCGGGCTTCACTTTTTTAATTAGCGCAACGGTTTCCGCCACATTATCCGCATCGATCTGCGAAAATTCAATCGGCGTGACGCATTCTTTCGCCACTTTCTCACATTTGCTCACCGTGCGGCTCGCAAGATGGATATGTTTAAACGTATCGCGATCCATCGCGCACTTTTTGGCAACAACCGAACCTGCGGCACCTGCGCCGATGATGAGGACTGAGTTCATTTTCTTCTCCATTATTTGAATAAAGTGAGCAACGGTGCATCTTCCACCACGGCGGTGAGATATTCACCGAGGCCGTTGAAGTTGCTACGCATGGCAGAACCATAGGCACCCATTTGACCGATTTCAATCCAATCGCCTTCCTGAATATCGACGGGGAGGCGGAAGGGGCCCTTCATCGCATCCATCGAGTCACAAGTGGGGCCATAGAAGCCGTAATCCATCATCTCGCCGCTGAATTTGCCGTCGGGGCGAATAGCGCGCACAGGGTAGCTCCATTTGAGCTGACCCGCATCAAACAGGCTACCATAGGTGCCATCGTTGATGTAAAGCATATCGCCACGGCGAGCTTGCACCTGCACCACAAGCGAGCCGCCTTCGGCGACCAATGCGCGACCTGGTTCGCAAATAAGTTCGACATTGCCAAAATTGAGCGCGGCAAGCGAATTGCGGATGGTTTCCATATAGGATTGCAGCGCAGGAGGCATAAAACCGGGGTAAGCGGCAGGAAAGCCGCCACCAACATCCAATACGTCAATGCTCACGCCAGCGCGATCCACCAGACCTTTGACCTGAGTGAGCGCGGTGTTGAAGTCGGCAGGATCCATGTTTTGCGAACCGATATGGAAGCAAACGCCCAATTTAGAACAGACAGCCTCGGTCACGCGCAGCAATTCGTCGGCCTTATCAACCGGCGCACCGAATTTGGAAGAAAGCTCCAAAGCCGCATGTTCATTGGGAATATGCAAGCGCACGAAAAGTTCGAGGTCTTGTGCATTCTCGGTAGTTTCGAGGATTTTGTATAGTTCTTCCATCGAATCCAGCGAGAAAGCGCGCACGCCAAACTCAAAATAAGCGCGGCGGATCGATTCGCGGCTTTTCACGGGATGCATGAAATATTGTTTTGCTAGCGGAAAGAGCGAATGAATTTGCGCGACTTCGGCAATCGAAGCAACGTCAAAGCGCTGAATTCCTGAATAATAAAGGGTGGTGAGGGCGAGAGGCTCGGGGTTGCTTTTAACCGCAAAAAGAACATGGCCAGCCCACTGGCTGGTGAACCAATTTGCCGCTCTGCGGATGGCCTGAGGCCGCAAACAATGGACGGGGAGATCCGGTCTGATTGCTGAAACGAGCGACAACGCTGATTCAAAGTTTAGACTTTTTTGTAGAGGGTGTACCTCTGGGACATTCCGTTGTGAAACAGGTGTCGTGTTCATCTCATGCAAACCTCATGTTAATTGTTAACGCTAACGATCTTTAATCCAGAAAAGCATAAATCCATCATTTGTTTTAGACACCTCCAGCCAGAATTCTCACCCGAGAGTTCCAGCAGAGGAAGCGATTGCATAATGCATACCACACAACAAATAAAGCGCAAATGTGAAGATTTGATGAAGATGATGCATTTTTTTCGTGGGTGGTTACTCACGGCTCTTTTTAGGCAACAACTCACCTGTCACCGAATAGTTCTCATCCAGCATCTTTAAGGCAGCGGAGATATCAGCGGCACTCACGGCCTGCACTTTAGCGTCCCATGTAAAATAATAATCCAGCGGCAGACCGATCATTTTTAGATGCCCCATCACTTGTGCCAGTGATTGCAGCCCATCCTGCAGATAGACATTATCGGCAATCAACTGGGTTTTAGCGCGGGCGATTTCGTCGTCGCTGGGCGGCGTATTGCGTAATTTTGCGATTTCTTCGGTAATCGCGGCTTCTATTTGTGGCAGCTCTTTCTCCGAAAGCGGTGTGGCGTAAAGGTCAAACTGCCCCGGCCCCTGCGTGAAGGGATTGAATGAGACCGACACCGTCGTGGCGAGATGTTCCTGCTCGACAAGACGACGATAGAGGCGGCTGGTTTTGCTGCCACCTAGGATTTGTTCTGCAAGCATTAGTGATATCAGGGGGGGGATACTCCCCCGATCTTTGCTCCCCCCCACGCGCTGCGCCTCGCTCCCCGCCTGCGCGGGGACTAACGCTTCACGCTCGGTTGAGAGTACCCAGTTATAACTTGGGGTAATGTAGGTTTTTCCCCACTGCACTTGATTGACTTGCGGATGGCGCATGGTAAAGCGGCGGGGGCCGAGCTGGGGCGGCTCTGCTAACCGAGGCGCTGGTTTTTTTTGTGTTACGGGCAAATCGCCATAGGCTTTTTCGATCATCTGGCGGGTGGCTTTGGGCTCTAAATCACCCGACACCACCAGCACCGCATTCGCTGGGTGATAATAATCATGATAATATTGCATAACGGTCGGGCGATCGAGCACCTCCATCTCTTTTTGCCAGCCGATAATCGGCGTACCGTAAGGATGGTTATAGAACAACAATGCGCCCATTTGTTCGGCAAATAACCCTTCTGGGCTATTATCCACCCGCATCCGCCGCTCTTCTAAAATCACCTGTTTTTCGCGATCAAAATCGGGCTGAGTGGGGTTAAGATATTGCAGCCGATCCGCCTCTAATTTAAGCACCAGCGGGAGCTGTTCTTTCGCGATATTCACCCAATACCCCGTATAATCGGCGGAAGTAAAGGCGTTGGTCTGCCCGCCCTGATTGGCGATGAGATGGCTATATTCATTGGGCTTATAATTCTTCGTCCCCTGAAATAGCATATGCTCCAGATAATGCGCGAGACCCGATTTCCCACGCGGATCATCTGCCGCGCCAACACGAAATAACAAATTATGGCTGATGGCGGGAATACGCTTATCCTCAATCAGCACCACCTGCATCCCGTTTTTAAGCGTGAATTCGGTGATCTTTGGTGGCTGCGCGTGACTAGAAAAAGGTAGGAAGAAAATCAGCATCCCGCACAGCACGAAAAGCACTTTCCTGATTCTAGATTCCTGATTCTTGATTCTGATGAGAATCATCTAAAACAAATTCTCCAGCAGCGTGCCGCCTTGTTTCTTTTCAATAACGGGCGTTTTTCCTGCCGTTATTTTTTTACCCGCTGCCTTGTTTTCAAGCAGGCGCTCTTTTTCTGCTTTCGCATCGACAATTTCTTCGTCGTCTGTTTCAGCGGGTGTCAGAAATCCAAAGAAGTCTTCTTCTTTTTCTTTCATGGCTTCTTTTTTGATCAACTGTTCGGCATCCAATTTCTGGCGAATATCTGCATCGGCATCGCTCGCGCCAATATTGCCAAGGAAAGTGCCATCTGCATCCGATTCCAGATCATAACTACGCACAATGCCCACAGCGGTATCAGCATCGCCCATCATGCGTTTGCTGCCTAAAATATCCGCTTCATCTTCACCCGTGAGCGCAGCGCGTGCAGCAGAATCCGCCGCCGGCAGATTGGCATAGTCGGCGCCATCGGAAGGCGCGCGCAGGCCAAAATCTTTTGGCACCACTAAAGGCGGGCGCGACACGACTTTGAATTCATCTGGTGCATTGCGTCCCAGCCCCAAAATATCACGAGCGCTCTGGCCTTCGCCACAGGCACAAAGCAAAAAGAGGCACGAGGTAAGAGATACGAGGTAAGAAGATTTCATATGGTTATTTTCTCCTTTCCTTCCTTTACACTATCCCAGAGCAAAAAGACAACCCCGATGAAGATCGCACTATCCGCAATGTTAAAGGCGGGCCAGTGGCGACCGAAGAGGTGAAAATCTAAAAAATCAACCACCGCACCATAATGCAGCCGATCGATAATATTACCCATCGCCCCCCCAATCACCATGCTCAGGCCGATTTGAGTGAGCCTGCGCGGTGTGCGCGAGAGCCAGCACGCCAATACGAGCGTCATCAGCGACGTTAGCCCTAACAGAATCCATGGCATCCATTCGGGGTGATGGCTAAACAAGCCAAAACTAATGCCACGATTCCACACCAGCACCAGATTAAAAAATGGCAAAGGCGCGGCAATCCATCCCGCCGCCATGCCATGAATGCCCACCACCCATTGCTTGCTGAGCTGATCGAGCAATAAGACAAGCCCTATCAAGGCAAAAATCGACAAACGAGAACGCATCATGCGCTTTTAAACAGTTGGACGGTAAGAGTCCAGCATTGTCACCAGCCAAACCTACACAAAAGGATAATATCCAAGCAATGCAGTAGCAGCGCTTTGATTTAGAACCTGTTTGCTACATGTTATAATGCCCCTGAAAGAATTTAGCGTGTGTTATGACAGTGATTTATTCAAGCGATAATAGTTGCGAGCAGTTTAAAAATTCGAAGTGATTAAGTGTCTTCTCGCAAACAAATGAGCCCACGCAGCACTGAATTTAAGCGAGATATTCCTGCCCCAGTCGCACATAATTCTCGGCAGAAATGGGGAAAAAACTTAAGTCTTTCTCGGTGAGATCACGCATATGCTTTGCGGGGTTGCCTGCCCAGAGCTGACCAGAAGGAATCCGTTTTTTGGGAGTGAGCAACGCGCCCGCAGCGAGCATCGCGTGTGACTCCACCACGGCATCGTCCAGCACTTTCGCGCCCATACCGATAAAGCAATTATCCTCCAGCGTACATGCATGTAGCAGCGCCAGATGGCCGATAGTAATACCAGAGCCGATCAGAGTAGGGCTGGTAACGCGGGTAACGTGCACAATGGTGCCATCTTGAATATTGGTGCGCTCACCAATACGAATGTGATTCACGTCGCCACGGATAACGCAATTATACCAGATGTTGCTATAAGCGCCGATTTCCACATCACCAATAATCACCGCATTTTCTGCGATAAAAGCGGTAGGGTGAATTTTTGGCATTTTTCCCTGATAGGGGAGGATGAGAGGCATGAGATAACCAAAAATGAGTCATTGACGTGAGTTGCCCCTTTTTACCACTGAATTGCATCTGCGGCTAGAATAAACAACCCCGCCGCAAGCAGCGGGGTTGCCATGCTGAACTCGCTTCAGTATTCACCTCACCGCGAGCGCTCGCCTCACTGTGGATCCCGAAACAAGTTCGGGATGACAGAAAAGAGCGCCCCAAGGGGCGCGGAATAAATCTCCTTCAAGATTCAACTGCCAGAAGAGGAACCTCTGAAAGGTTTTTTCTTTTTGGCAGAATGAGGAGAGAATTTTGCTTTTTCAGGCGCACCGCTTTTAGGCTTGTCTTTAAAATCACCTTTTGGTTTTGGCTTAAAGTCAGCATTGGGCTTGCCACTTTGTGCATTGCGATCATCGTATTTCTTCTTGAAGGGACGTTTGCCGTCTGACGCTGGACGCTCCGAAGAATGGCCGCCCTTATATGGCTTCTTATCGCGGAAGGAGCGTTGAGGCCTTTCCTCTCTGGAGATAGCAGGCACACCTTCCACCCGCTTAACAACAATATTTTTCTCCATTTTACCTTTGGGGCCAACGGCGCTGAAAAAGCCCTCCACACAATCAGCGGCGAGTTCCACAAACGTTTCGTTTTGATCAATCTTAATGGCACCAATTTTGTTTTTCGTCAGGTTTCCCGCACCACAAAGCATGGGCAATATCCAACGCGCTTCCGCATGAGTATCACGCCCAATAGAAAGCGACACCCACACGCTGTTTTGAAAGCCTTCACGATTAGAGCGTGGGTTTTCTTTGGGTGCATTATCGAGCAGTTCTTCAGGGGCGGGTTTCTGAGTGTTATGCAAACGCAATAATGCGGCGGCCACCTGCATGGGCGTAAAACGCCCCATCAATTCATCCACCGCCGCTTGCTCTTCTGGCTTAATGGCCTCGTTCAGCGAGGGATGCGATAAAAAACGCTCATGATCGCGCTGCAATATATCGTTAATCGAAGGCGGCTTGCCCCATTTTGCCTGCACCCCTGCACTGCTCAACAATCGCTCGGCACGCGAACGCGCATTATGAGGGGCAACAATCACACTGACTCCCTTACTACCTGCGCGCCCCGTACGGCCACTTCTATGGAGGAGAATATCTGAATTTTTGGGAATATCGGCGTGAATCACCAGAGCCAGCCCCGGCAGATCAATCCCGCGTGAAGCGACATCAGTCGCCACACAGACCTGCGCCCGACCATCGCGCAATGCTTGCAATGCCTGAGTGCGCGCCGCCTGACTTAACTCACCAGAGAGCGCCACCACCGAGAAACCACGATTAGTTAAACGGCTGGTGAGCAAATTCACTGCTTCACGTGTGCCACAAAAAATAATTGCATTTTTGGCTTCATGAAAACGCAGCAAATTGATAATCGCATTTTCACGATCATTGGGTGCAATCGAAAAGGCCTGATATTCGATATCAACGTGTTGTTTCTTTTCGTCCTTGGTCGTAATGCGTTTTGCATCGCGCTGATAGCGCTTGGCCAAAGCGGCAATCGATTTTGGAACAGTTGCGGAGAATAGGAGGGTGCGGCGATCTTTGGGAGCCGTCTCCAGAATATATTCCAGCTCGTCACGAAAGCCCATATCCAGCATTTCGTCTGCTTCATCCAACACCACTGCTTTTAACTGGCTGGGGTCAAGATAGCCGCGCTCAATATGGTCGCGCAAACGCCCTGGAGTGCCCACCACAATATGTGGCCCCTGATTGAGAGCGCTTCTTTCAGTACGCATATCCATGCCACCCACACAAGTAACCACCGTACCTTTGCTAGGCTTATAAAGCCACTCCAGCTCGCGTGCCACCTGCAAAGCAAGCTCACGGGTGGGGGCAATCACTAACGCCAAAGGTTTGGGCGCCCGCGAGAAAGTCTCCGCACCATTCAAAAGTGTCGGCGCCAACGCCAAACCAAAGGCCACGGTTTTGCCCGAGCCAGTTTGGGCAGAAACCAGAAGATCCGCCTGCTGCAACTCAGGCGCTAAAACGGCATTTTGTACTTCTGTCAGCACCTCATAGCCGCGCTGCGTTAATGCCTCTGCGAGTGCAGGAATAACACCTTGAAATTTTGTCATATTTTCCATTTCTTAATTAAGGTTCGCACTTATATAGATTATAATCCTTTGTGCAACCACTCTGAAAACCGCGTTTCATCACGATCCCGTCATATTCCTGTAATACTTCTACCCTATACTGAAGCTGGGTATTTATGGCCTTAGACGTAGGAATATACACAGATGGAATCCGACATCGCGCTGATCGTGCTGCGCGATGGACGGGCGGTTTTGCCCTGCGTCAGGCGCTCAATATCCTTTCTGGCGGTGGCTCCATCAGGCTCGCAACGCTCACGCAACAATCAGGCGGCAACCTTGCCAATGCCTTTATTATCAATCCTGCTGCGTATTCTTTCGGCATGGTCAGCCTTGGCCTTGGTGTGGGCATCCGCGCCTATCTCAACCACCGCGAGATGGAATATCACAAAAAAGAACTCACCCAGTTTTATAAACGCGAAATTGGCGCATGCCTGAGCAAAAGCCCTGAACAAGTGACCACGTTAGATCTCGAAGTCGTCGCCTCACAAATCCCAACGCTCGACGCAGAACTCAAACGCAAACGCAAGGAAATGCACCTCAGCACCTTTGCTTGGGGCATAGGCGCGGTG
>JBILIE010000058.1:0-8209 GCA_044350115.1 Rickettsiales bacterium | reverse complement strand
GCAGGATGTCCTGTGGTGAAAGTGGGGCGCATTGCAGGGCAGTTCTCCAAGCCCCGCTCAACCTCGACCGAAACGCTGGGAGGGGTCGAATTGCCCAGCTATCGCGGCGATATGGTCAATGCGATGGAGTTTGACGAGCAATCGCGCATGGCAGATCCAGAGCGGCTATTAAAGGTATATTTTCAATCTACCGCCACACTCAATTTTTTAAACTCGCTGGCAAAAGGCGGGTTCGCCTCGCTGCAACAAATCACGCAGTGGAATATTGATTTTGTAGGTAAATCCGCGCAAGGTAAACGATTTCATGCTTTGGTTGATCGTATCAGCGAATGTATCCGCTTTATCGAAGCCTGTGGGTTGAATTTGGAAACGATCAAAGAACTCAGCGAAGCAACCTTTTATAGCTCGCACGAAGCCTTGCTGCTTGGCTATGAATCGGCGCTTTCGCGCAAGCATGAAGAAAGCGGAAAATGGTATGATTGCTCCGCGCATATGCTGTGGATTGGTGATCGTACCCGTCACCCTGACGAAGCGCATGTGGAATTCTTGCGCGGTGTTGCCAACCCCGTAGGTTGTAAGGTCGGCCCCAGCATGACGCGGGATGCGCTGCTAAGTTTGGTGGAAAAACTCAACCCCGAAAATGAAGCAGGAAAACTGATATTCATCTCTCGCATGGGGGCAGAAAATGTCACCAGCAAACTCGCGCCCCTCGTGCGTGCGCTGAAGGAAGAAGGCAAGCAAGTGATTTGGTCGTGCGACCCGATGCATGGCAATACCATTAAATCACCCAATGGTTATAAAACCCGCAAATTCACCGATATTTTGGCGGAAGTACGCCAGTTCTTTGCGGTGCATGAAGCCGAGGGCACTTATGCGGGCGGGGTGCATTTTGAAATGACAGGGCAGGACGTTACCGAATGTCTAGGCGGCGCACAGGCGATTTCAGAGCTGGATCTCAGCAACCGTTATCACACCCATTGCGACCCACGTCTTAATGCCTCGCAAAGCCTAGAGCTAGCATTTTTGATTGCGGAAGAATTGAAGAAGAGCTCTGCGAAGCGTTAGAAACAAAAAACCCCTCTCAAAATAAATTTGAGAGGGATTTTTTTATAGATTAAATAAAGCCTAAGCGTATTCTTCTTCGCGTTGCTCCATCTCGTCGCCAGAATCATTGCTGCTAGGCCCTATATTACCCGCAGCGCCGCTCAAGCCTAGTAATTTGAGTTTGCGATGCAGCGCGGAGCGCTCCATGCCGACAAAGCTGGAGGTGCGAGAGATATTTCCGCCAAAGCGATTAATTTGCGAAACTAGATATTGTTTCTCAAACAATTCACGCGCTTCACGCAGTGGCATCGAAAGAATATCGCCGTTAAAGTCGGGATTTAGCATCGCAGGGGTCGATTCAAATAGCTCCGAGGGCAGCATTTTTGGCTGAATATGATCTTTGACTTCGCCAGGGGACATGATCAGCAGCCATTCCATCATATTACGCAATTGGCGAACATTGCCCGGCCATTCGTACGTTTGCAGCAGCGTCAGCGCCTCGTGGCTCAGCGTGCGGCAAGGCAGGCCTGAAATTTCAGAAGCACGCTTCAGGAAATATTCGCAAAGTGCGGGAATATCCTCGCGGCGTTCATTGAGAGACGGCACACGCAGCGGCACTACATTCAGGCGATAATACAGATCCTTACGCAATTGGCCTTTATCCATTTCATACTGCAAATCGCGGTTGCTGGCGGCAATAACGCGCACATCAACTTCAACTTTTTGATTGCCACGCACACGGGTGAAGCTCTGCTCCTGCAATGCACGCAAAATACGGCCTTGTGTTTCCAGCGGCATATCCGCCACTTCGTCGATAAACAATGTTCCGCCATGGGCTTGTTCAAACAGGCCAATTTTTTCAGCGCCGCCATTGGGGTTGCGATCTTCTAAGCCAAAGAGTTCGCTTTCCACCTTATCAGGAGTCAGTGACGCGGAATTGACGGCGATGAAGGGGCCAGAAGCACGCGCAGAATTGTCGTGAATCAGGCGAGCGACCATCTCTTTGCCCGTACCCGCCGCGCCTGTAATCAACACACGGCTATGGGTGGGAGCGACTTTGCTGATCGTATTTTGCAGCTGCGTGAGCGATTGCGAATTGCCAATCAATTGCTGCTCTGGCTTGCCGCGCAACTTGAGTTCTGTATTTTCACGCAAAAGGCGCGCATGTTCGATAGCGCGCTGCACCACCACTAAAAGGCGGTCTTCTTTAAATCGTAAGCCCCCATTTTGATGGAGCTAACTGCCGTTTCGATATTGCCATGGCCGCTAATCATCACCACGGGCAGTTGCGGGTATTTCTTTTTGACGAGTTCCAGAATACCTAAGCCGTCCAGCTCGCTGCCTTGCAGCCATATGTCCAGAATCAGCAGATTAGGAACGCGCTCAGCAATTGCTTTAAGCGCAGAATCACTGTCTTTGGCGGTACGGGTTTGATAATCTTCGTCTGTCAGGATGTCAGAAATCAGTTCGCGGATGTCTGTTTCATCATCTACAATCAATATGTCTTTTGCCATGCTAAGCCTGTATTTCCCCTCAGTTTTTATTATTATAATTATTATTACTGTAGTAACGGTGTCACGTCACCCATGCGACACACCATAAGTTACATTTTTATCACTATCAATAGGAAAGTTTAAGGTGACCACCGCACCCCCCTCTTCGTGATTCGACAAAACAATCTCACCCTTATGATCTTCCATGATTTTTTGCACAATGGCGAGGCCTAAGCCTGTGCCTTTTTCACGCGTAGTGACGTAAGGTTCCATCAGTCGATGCAGGTGATCGGCGGGGAATCCAGAACCATTATCGTGAATCATTACCACATATTTTTTGTTACTTTGAGTGAGTGAGATCTTAATTTTAGGGGTAAATAGGTGGTCGGCGAGCTTACTTTCCAGTGCTTCTGCGGCATTTTTGAGCAAATTAGTGAACATGCGCGCAAGCTGTTGCGCATCGCCTAAAATGCTGGCATCTGCAACATCGCATTTTATTTCGTATACGACATCTGGATGAGCAACCTGTTCAGAAAAAATAACTTTTCGGATTATTTGTTCTAGATTCTCTGGCTGGATAACAGGAGTTGGCATCCGCGCAAAGGCCACAAATTCTTCTACAATCTTGCCAATATCTCCAACATGGCGTGAAATAGTGTCGATATAGCGCAGATAAGCGGGCTGATCCTCGGTAATTTGCTTGCTATATTTGCGCCGCAATCGCTCGGCAGAAAGCTGAATCGGGGTGAGGGGGTTTTTGATTTCATGCGCCACTCTGCGCGCTACATCCGACCATGCTGCGCTACGCTGCGCCACCAATAAATCGGTAATATCGTCGAAGGTCAGAATATAACCCTCCGTTTGATCCATAAAGCGCTCAACGGTGGTTTGCACCATTAAAGTGCGGCTACGGTGATCGTGATGAATCGTGATTTCTTTGGGCGAATAGCCTGCTTTATCTTCCGATTCATCGAGCAGTGAATGCAATGCAGGCACTATATCCCAAATATAGGCCTCTCCCAGCGGCATATTTTCTGGAATCGGCAATAATTGCGCGGCACGCTTGTTATATAGCGTAATCTGCTTATCACGATTTAGTGCCAAAACGCCAGCCGAAACCCCCGCCAGCACTGCTTCTGAAAAACGTCGCCGCTCATTGATTTGACGGTTTGCTTCTACCAGCTCGGCACGTTGCCGTGAAAGCTCCTCAGTCATGCGGTTAAAGGCGCGGCCTAACGTCGCCACTTCATCGTCGTGATTGGAAATAGGCACTTTGCTGGAAAAATCGCCGCCGCGCACCCGCTCTGCCGCTTTAATAAGGCGAGTAATAGGAATGACCAATCTCGCCGCAAAATTCATCCCAAACCACACGGCTGCGAGTAAAAGTAACAATACCAGCAATCCAAAAATCAAGGAGAATTGCACCTGAATTTCAGATAAATTGGCTTTTAAGCGCCTATACTCTGCAACCGCCCCCGTGGCTTCATCCACATGCCGCAGCACCTTTTCATCTACCAGCCGCCCCACAATCAGATAGCTATCGGGCATGGAATTCAGCCGCACCATCGCTCGCAGCTTATCCACATCCTCTACCCAGACCACCACATCGCCAGAGGCGGCACGTTCAATTTTATTGCCATCCACCCGCTCAAATGCCAGTGCAAAACTCAGCGCTGTTTGTGCTACCACGCGGTTGCGCTGCACAATCACCCCGTCGCTCAGTGAGCGCAAGGCCGCCTGCTGGTTCATGATTTTGTTGAGCAGCGTGGGGTGGCCAATAATATGATGTACCTGTAAATCAATATCATTCGCCATTGCGGTCGCATCACTGCGGATAATTTCACGGTGTTCAGCAAGGTAGGCTTCCGCGACCGCCACCGATTCTTCCAATGAGGTGTTGATGCGTTCGTTAAACCATGATTGCACCCCAAAATGAAAGAACACTGCCGCAAAGATAGACACTAAAACGGCAGGCGTGATCGTCAAGAGTGAGAATAAAATAAGAATACGGGTTTGTAGTTGCGTGCCTGCAGAGCCTTTACGCAGTGCCCGCCAAAGCCCCAAAGCGCGGCGCGAAACCAGAACACCCAAACATAAAAGCAGCAACAGATTGAGCAGAATCAGCGCAATTACCTCGTGCGGGTCTGGCCCCATCGGGTGATTACTGCGCGCAATGGCAAAATAAGTGACGATGACAGATAAAACAGAAGCAACTGTTAGTGCTAATACCAAATTTTTAGCCACAAAAAACCGAGCAGCTTTACGGTATATCCTGCTGAAAGTACTCGAACTTGCTTCTAAATCTAAGCGCTGCGGCATGCTTCTTTATAACGCAAACCAACAGAAATGCGAAAGAAAACAAGGCGCTGAATTCTAATAATCAACTTCTGTGTCTGTGGGGACGCTTTGCCCTGCTTGGCGATGCCAGCCCTCGCTCAGTGCCTGAGCATAGAACTGTTTGGTAAGTTCTTTCACCGTTTTTGCATCGGATTGTTGATTCACTTTGTTTCTAAACTCTGCGCCATGTTTCAGGCCGCTGCTATACCAGCCAATATGCTTGCGTGCCATGCGCACACCGCAATCTTCGCCATATACCGAGAGCATATCTTCGTAATGCTCTAAAATCGTTTCCATTTCATCTACCATGCTGGGGTCGGAAGGGATCGCTTCTCCGCGCAAATGGTGCGCCACCTGATTCAAAAACCAAGGGCGGCCATAGCTGCCACGACCAATCATCACGCCATCAGCACCAGATTCTGCGAGGGCTTTGTCCACGTCCTTGAAATCGCAAATATCACCATTGACGATGACGGGAAGTTTTACCGCGTCTTTTACACTGCGAACAAAGCCCCAATCGGCATTGCCGCGATACATCTGGCAGCGTGTGCGACCATGAATCGTAAGCATTTGAATTCCAACATCTTCCGCCATTTTGGCGATTTTTGGGGCGTTGAGGCTATCGTGATCCCACCCCATCCGCATTTTGAGCGTCACGGGAATTTTGACAGCCTTCACAACGGCTTCTAAAATAGCACCTGCTAAAGGTTCATTACGCATCAAGGCGGAACCCGCAAAGCCATTTACCACTTTTTTCACAGGGCAGCCAAAATTGATGTCGATAATATCCGCACCCATATCTTCATTGAGCTTGGCAGCTTCGGCCATCACTTCAGGGTCGCATCCGGCTAATTGAATTACCTTGGGTGTTTCGCCCTCTTCATGGCGTGCCATGCGCATCACATTACGGGTTTGTAAAATCATGGCGCGGCTCGCAATCATCTCCGAAACCACCATACCGCAGCCGAAGCGTTTGACTAATTTACGAAAAGGCAAATCCGAAACCCCCGTCATCGGTGCGAGGATAACGGGATCTTTGATGATGATATTGCCAATTGTAATGGGCTGCACAGCTTTCATATACGCACCGTCATCCGAGCAAGTGCGAGGCGCGAAGCGTGGGGTTTGGGGAGGATTCCCGAATCAAAAGTATAAGAACTAGCCATAAGGCGGGGTTCATACTATAAAATGGGTATGGATTCAAGAAAGATAGCGGTAATTATCGTTGCTGCGGGGGATGGCAGCCGTTTAGGCGGAGATCGCCCTAAAGCCTATCGTCTGCTGCAAGGTCAGCCAATATTAAATAATAACATTAATATATTTAATCAAGTAGCTGATATAGAAAGTATTATAATTGTTCGAAATCCCGCACATCACGAATGGTTGCAGCCGATTCTTGATGCTAATCCTCAATTATCAGTAGTAAATGGTGGCGCTACGCGTCAAGAATCAGTGTGTAACGCACTGGAAAAAATAGAAAATGATGGCTTTACTCATGTTCTCATTCATGATGCCGCACGGCCATTTATAAGCGTAGAAGTGATACAGCGTGTATTGGATGGGCTGACAGAATATAAAGCAGTAATTCCAGTGATTCCCGTCACAGATACGATTAAGCAAGTGGCGGACAGCATTATCACGCATACCCCTAATCGTGCCGATCTCTTTGCAGCGCAAACCCCGCAGGGGTTTGAGTATAAAACAATTTTATCACTGCATCAGTATTATAAAGATAACGCAGCGACGGATGATGCGATGCTGGCTGAATGGGCAAAAATCGCGGTTAAGGTAGTCGCAGGCAGCCCCCAAAACATCAAAATCACAACTCCAGAGGATATTATGCAGGCAGAAAAATCCTTTAACCCCATGAATTTGCGGACGGGAATGGGTTACGATGTCCATCAATTTACAAGCGAGGAAGCGACTGGATCCATTCATTTATGCGGCGTAGAAGTGCCCTGCGATGCGCGATTGGAAGGTCATTCAGACGGCGATGTCGGGCTGCATGCGCTGACAGATGCCATTTTTGGTGCTTTAGCGGCAGGTGATTTGGGGCAGCATTTTCCCTCAAGTGACATGCAGTGGAAAAATGCCGATTCCACAAAATTTCTAATTTACGCCAAAGAGTTGATGGAAAAAAATCAAGCAATACTCCTTAATGCAGATATTACGATTGTCGCCAATAAACCAAAGGTTTCGACTCACCGTGATGCGATGCGTGAGCGTATTGCGTCTATTCTAGGGGTAGATGTTGCCTGTATTAGCGTAAAAGCCACTACCACTGATGGGCTGGGTTTTACGGGAAGAGGCGAAGGGCTTGCCGCACAGGCTATTGTTAGTTTATATATTAATAATAAATAATTAAAGTAATAAATTAATCTTATGGATTTAAATAGATTGATAGGCACATGGTTTGGTTCGGGGTTAAGCCCTAAGGCGCCAGGAACAGTAGGAACGCTCGCCGCGCTGCCTTTTGCATTCTTTATTCAGCATTTTCTGGGGGTAGAAGCACTGGCAATCAGTGCGCTGCTGCTTTTTCCATTCGGATGCTGGGCTTGCACTGCTTACATCCGCGAGCATCACAGAGAAGACCCTTCTGAATTAGTGGTGGATGAAGTGGTGGCGATGTGGCTCGTGCTTGCCTTTATGCCGCAGACAATCATAGGTTATCTTATTGGTTTTGCTTTGTTTAGAGCTTTTGATATTGTCAAGCCTTGGCCGATATCTTGGGCAGATAGCAATATAAAAGGCGGCATTGGCGTGATGCTAGACGATGTGCTTGCCGTTCCCTGTGTACTTCTTATTTATTATGGATTTATCTATTATGTTCAGCCCTTTGTTGCTCTCTGAGGCCGCTGATCTGCTGCAAAACGCGAAGCAGCAAGGTATCAGAATCATCACGGTAGAATCCTGCACTGGCGGTTTAGTCGCAGCATTACTTACCGAAATTGCGGGTTCCTCTGCCGTATTAGATTGTGGATTAATTACTTATTCTAATGAATCTAAAGCAGAATTAACGGAAGTACCTGCTGAACTAATACATCAATATGGTGCTGTAAGTGAAGAAGTCGCTCAAGCGATGGCGGAGGGTGGCTTGGCTCACTCACGCGCACATTTATCCGTCGCGGTCACAGGCATTGCAGGGCCTGGTGGAGGTAGTGCGGCAAAACCAGTTGGTACCGTCTTTATTGCTTCCGCATTGGCGGGTAATAAAACTATTGTTGAAAAACATTTGTTTGAAGGAAATCGCTCCTCAGTGAGAATGCAAACCGTTCACGCTGCATTAAAATTACTCACACAGCAATTAAGCGCTTGAGCCACTGTGCCTTACCGTT
>JBILIE010000242.1:0-2785 GCA_044350115.1 Rickettsiales bacterium | reverse complement strand
AAATCGTTGATGAGGTTAACGGCGATCTTAATTTGATAGCTGCTACGATAATGTTCCTGCAACAGGTTAAACCTAAAATGCACTGCACACCAACTGCTGGCTTCGTCTTTAATACTCGTCAACAACTCAATGAGCTTTGGCTCAGCATCTTTGGTTGTGGTAAACATAAATAGTATTCTCCCTAAATTGCCGCTGGCATCACTAAAATGAGTCTAGCGTGTTTCCAATATGCGCTCAGCAGCTTGTTTTGCAATAAAAGATTCTAATGATTGCGTATCTAATGTTCTGGCCGCCTTGTTGAGCGGCCCTGCAAAAATCAGCCTAATCGAAGGTGGAGACTGCTGTTGCAGCGCCGTGAGGTAAATCATTACTGCGGCATTTAGGTTCCAATCCATCACACTTAACTGACCGTTAATATTTCCCGCACCTTCTTGGGTGTTAATGGTAATTCCCGGGGAACGTAAAAAGCCCCCCGCAAGATTAATACTACCTTGCAATAAACTGACATTAGTTGTGCCACCCTGATCAGCAAATTCCACTATCTTATCGATATCATCCACTGTTCGCACGGTATTCGCTGCGCGCACCATATTGGCCAAATTAAACCCTGTAATGGTAATGCCGCTACCAATTACTGATATAGCCCCCTGAGTATTTTGCATGGCAATAAAAGGGTTCACTCCCGTAGTGACAAACTCACCCGTCAAGCTGATTCTACCCAAGAGATCACCGAAGAGATCTGTTGCCGTTTTCAGCTTAATAATATCAATGTTTTTTAGAGAAAAAGTGCCCGAGAATGAGGGTAATTTGCTTGCCAGCATCTGGCTTCGAATTAAAAATCCCCCCCCCCAGATTCCCGCACTCAAATTGCTGATTTTCACGAGAGAATCCTTGATAGAAGCCTCTAATAACACATTGTTTAGTTCGTACACTTCGTGCGAAAGGTTTCCTACCGTCAATGTTAAATTACCATTAACTTTTTTAGCCCAGTCTAAATTAAATTCTTTTTTGGACCAGCTTCCGTCACTCTCACGCAGAATACTTTCGTCCTGCGCAAAATCGTGCTCAAAAAAAGTTTTCGTATTAAGCGTATCCGCTTTAATGTTGGCTTGAATTTCGGGTAGTGCCTGTGCTGCAAAGGACACCCCCATACTGCCGGAAAGCATGGTGCCGTTGTACGATGTCTCCACATTATTCAGTGCAACCCCCCCACCATTAACCACCATATCAACGCTGGCTCGGGAACGTTTCTGCCCGCCCAGCATAAAGTCGATGAGATTCATTCGCATATCCAACGAAGCGCCCGCAACATCATTTTGCCACTGCTTCGCCAGATATAATAAATTGGGATATTGATTGTTTTCTTTAGGTTTTACGCTTGCTTGCGCGTCAATCAATTCATCAAAGTTGATGTTATCAAGGCGCAATGCACCTTCATAGGCAACGGGAGGCTCCACCACCACTTCTGGCACTTTCTCCTGAGCCATTATTGGCATTTTTTGTTTTTTTCTTAATATCGTGCCTAGAACTTGATAATCTTCAACCCGCAAAATACTCTCTGAAAATCGCGCCAGATCAGGAGTCAAAAAGATATTAGATCGCCCACGAAACTGCTTTAGCCGCTCTGGTATCGCCAAACTTTTGCCAAAAATATATGGTGCCAGCTCTTTAAATTCTTTTCCCCCAAAATCAAGTTGGCCTTTGAGAGAAATGCCTTCATAGCTTCCCTCTACATCGCCTTTAACAATGAGCTGCGTTTCTCCCGGCAATTTGGCGCTGAACTGACCAATTTGAATTTTAGAATCTACAAGTTTTGCCTGAAGTTGCATCTCCTGTGCGGGAAGACCCAACAATACAACCTCTTTACCCGTTGCAACCAACGAAAGGGAAACCCCATTTGGCAAAGCAGTTCTGCGCCCTTCTGGCAGATTTACTTTATAGCCCTCCACAATTTCGGTGGAGTCAGAATGCGTAAGAATGTCATATAAAATTCCGCGCTTAGACAATGGCTCAAATGATAATTTATCAAAATCAAACCTCGCTACAATATCAGGGTGAACAGCAATTTCTGCCGTGAGATTACCCTTCCCCTGAATATAATCTCCAGAAAAAACAATATCATCAAGCGATAGCTTATCAGCCGAATAGTTCACCTTGCTCTGCCACTTGAGGGGAAGCATAAGCGCTGCATCTACTGGCTGTTCTGGCTCCCCTGCATTAACAATCTGCCCTGATGGTAAAATCTTGGGAACAAAATTGCGTAAAAATGCACCAAAATCTGGGCTTTCCAGCATTTGTTCACCCTCAAACGATTTGCCCGGCTTGCTCCATTTACCTTTGGCAGAAAGCGTACTCGAGCCATCATACACGGCGAGATCCACCATCGCATTATCGTTATTGACCCCATCCATCGACAACATAAATTGATAATTGGCGTTAGCAATGCTCATTGCGCCAGATGATTCAAGCTTATTATCACTAGGGAAATGCATATTAGCATTCACATTTTTCACTACAATATGACGCCCAAACAGAGGGTAATTATAGTTTATCTCCCCCCCCACAATTTCCAGCCCTGCAATGACTGCTGCTTCTTTATCATCATCTTGTGTTCGCAACTCCCAGCTGGAGGAGCCATCGTCAAAAGTTTCCAACTCTACTTTAGGCGATTGCAGATAAAGGCTAACATATAAATCGCTCTGAATAATGGAATAAGGATGCACTATGGCGATAATCTGCGGCACTCGCAACATGCTCGGCTGGCGAGAGCGTGGATCATTTTCCG
>JBILIE010000241.1:0-2789 GCA_044350115.1 Rickettsiales bacterium | reverse complement strand
CGGCAGCGAGTTGATACCAGAAATTAAAACTGGGTGGGCGTAAAATTCCAGCAAAGCTTGCGAGCGCAATGGTGAAGCTACCAAAAGCCAGAAGGTGCATCCAAGTAGAGCTTAAGGAAGCCAAACGCTCAGAAAGTTTGGTGCGGGTTTGATTAAGCGTAGTGTTCTGTCGTGTCCAGCGCTGTTTGTCGAGCCGAAAAAGCACAATCGTTTTAATAAGCGAACCCATGACCTGATTATAATACAGCAGAAAAGGATAAAACGCAGAGACACGATCACGCGAAACCAGAAAGCTCAGAGTGATAATATAGCGAGTGAACATCACCCATAACAAATAATATATCAGCGCAAAAGGTGTGACAAAGAAGGTGGCGAGCAGCGAAACCACTGGGCCAGTAAGCGATGTCCACATCGAGATACGCTGATCGAGTACGGCGATCCAAGTAAACCACCCCATTGTGTTTGGGCCAAGTGCTAGGGCACGGGTATTAGTACGAAGCATATTGCCAAACCAGCGACGCATTAATACCACAGAGCTTGTAAGAAAGCTGGGATCGGGCGGGGTTTCAATCGTCATGACATTCACATCGGGCACATAAATCATCTCCGCTTCCATTTGGAGCAGGTGGAACCAAGAAGATTTATCGTCGCCCGTTAAAAACTTAAAGCGGCCTAAGCGCCAGTGATCAATCCAATCTAGCTCTACCCGTTCGATAAATTCAGGAGAGGCGATGATGGAGGTGCGAAACATCGACATACGCCCTGTGAGAGTAAGTACGCGGCGCGAAAGGCTGACTGAACCCATAAAAATATGACGCTGGGCAAAGCGCATACTATACCATTCGCGAAACAGCCAATTGCCCTCTACTTCGCAGCTTTCATCGGTGGTGAGTGCGCCAAGTTTGGGCATGGTCACAAAGAAAGGTGCACATTTGCGAATCAGATTCGGCGAGAGCATGGAATCGCCGTCGATTACCGCTGTGATAGAATCTTCCGCAGGCATCTGGCGTGAAATCGCACGGAACCCAGAAGCCAGTGCGTCACGTTTGCCCGTACCGCCAATGCGGATAAAGATGAGTTTTACAGGGGGAATACTCTCCCTCGCTTTGATCTCCCCCATGCTTTGCGCCCCGCCGTTCTCGGTTGCGGGGTTTTGGGAGAGGTTAGAATGCTCTGCAAGCACTTGCTCGTAAAGCTGTTTGATGAAAACTTCATCCCCACGCTCTACCAGCGAGGCAAGAATGGTGCAGGGAAGACCGCAAGCAATCGCTTCACGAAAGACACTATCATAAACACGGCGCGTGGTTTCCGCACCAATACGAAAACTGGTAACCAGCAAATAGACATGGCTGGGCATGGCGCTCTCGCCCATCAGGGTGGCCTCTTTGCGCCATTTTGGGAACACAACACGCTGGAATATCAGAAAGCGAGCCCAATTAAGAATCGCCCAAGAATAACGCCACATGGCCAGCCCACCAAGAATAAAAATAAAGCCAGCGGCTTCGGCATCCCACAAATATTCAGGCACTGCCAAGCCAAAGGCAATGAGTGCAAGTAGATATAAAATGTGACCGCCGAGAAGGTCCATAAATTAAAATTTATCCTGTTTCAGATTTTTAGCTGACGTTAAGAGGTGGTTGTGCTATCTCAAATCGCAGAAATATGCAATTGGTTAAAATAATTTAATGAAAAATTTGTCCCTTTATAAGATTACTAAGGTTACTACTGCGTGTATGGCGGTGTTATTGTGTTGTTCGGCTTTTACATTTTCTCTAGCGGACAAACCTGGTAGCGCCGCGTTAGCAGAAGCCCTGCGGCTAAAGGAAAATGAAAAATATCAGGCAGCGAGCGATTCTTTGCATAAGGCGCTGGCGGACGCGGTGGATAATGAAACGAAAGCACGAGCCTTTGCCGAGTTAGGCAAACTCAGTTTGAAGTCGCACTTAACCGAAATACCCCCTGCAGAAGGGATAAAACTCCTTCAGCAGGCAGAGGCATTGGGGGATACGGGTGTTTTAATGTCGCTGGGGCGGGCATATCATTATGGCGAAGGGGTGCAGATAGATTTAGCCAAAGCACAAGGCTATTATCAGAAGGCTTCGGCGAAGCATCCCCGCGCCTTGTATCAGCTGGCAGTATTGCAAAAAGGCACTGCTGAAGGAGCAGAAAATTTCAGACAATATGTTGCGTGGGTGGAAGCGCAGCCGAATATATCTTCAGAATTGATGCTTAAAATAGCGCGTTATTATCGTCAGGCTGAGGTAACGCCAGTGGATATGGTGCGTTCAGAGCAGTGGTATCGTAAAGCGAATCAGGCAGATAATGAAGTGGCGAAGCTAGAATTGGCGAAGCTATGGGAAGATAACAACCATCAGCCTTTCTCGGATGTTATCAATTTGTTGAAAGAAGCGGCAGAAAGCGGCTCTGCCGATGCGATGCAGAAATTGGGTTTCATCTATCTTGATGGTCAAAAAGTGCCACAAAACATAGAATTGGCAGATCGCTATTTGCGGCGGGCATCAACAACAAATCCTGCGCTAACCTTTAAGGTGGCACGTCAGTATGAAATACTGGCAAAGCAAAATAAAGCGCTGGTGCCACAGGCATTAGACTGGATGGGGGATGCCGCAAAGCAGGGAAATGCCGATGCCTTGGCGCGTTTGGGGCGCTATGCACGCAAGGGCGAATGGGTAAAAAAGGATGTGAATGTTGCACGTAAGTTTTATCAAACAGCGATAAAAGCAGGTCATGAAGGTGCCAGAACAGAGCTTGCAAAACTGGAAGCCAGA
>JBILIE010000057.1:0-8258 GCA_044350115.1 Rickettsiales bacterium | reverse complement strand
GCTTGGGGCATAGGCGCGGTGGTATCACTTCTTGCCATTATCGGTGCAGTGGCATTATTGCCTGCAACGGCCACTTTCGTGGCAGTGGCAGTCGGCTTGGGTGTGGGTTATGTCACCCATACAACCACTCAGGATATTGTCGAGACCATTGGAGCCAAAGCCATTGGCTCGATGGAACAAAATCCGCTGGATCGCATTCACAGCTTAGAACGCCAACAACAACTCGGTCGTAAAATCACACCTGAACAAGTGATGTCGGTCTATGTCGCCACTGACCCCCAACTCGATATGAAAATCCGCAGAGATCCAGAATTCGGCAAACCCTTCGATCGCCTACCGCTCGCACAAAAACACAAAGCCATCCTCACTCACGGCAAAGATCTGGGTATTCAGGAAGTCACCGATTCCATCAACCAAAACCGCTTCTCTGCACGGGAACTGGCCTTTAGCGTCTGCGGCGAACGTTCTGGTGCTTATGCGGAGCCTACCTTATATCAAGAAATGCAAGGCAAGCTCTCCTCACTTAAACAGGGGCTTGACAAAGGCCGCCTTGTTGCCGCCCAAAAATGGGACGGCATGGTATCGCGCATCTCCTCGCCGAAACAAGAAGAGACGGTTGAAGCTGTTGCACCCGCAAAAGAATGGGTAAAAGATCTCGGCCTGCAACCTCCCGCCGCAGTGGATGAACAAATCGGCGGCTGGGTCGCCAAACGCGAGGCAGAACTCGCCGCAAGACATACTCCCAGCAGCCAGCAGATTCATTAGCGCCTTTCTTGTGGGAATCCGCCGCCTTCCTCCTTCGCTAAAGCTTCGGCGGGACAGGCGCACTTGCTCGGAGGGAGTGCCTATTGAAGTACGTGCTCTCATTTCCGTCTTCCTCGGGCTTGACCCGAGGATCCAGCGCCTTCAAAAAAAATCATAAAATTACAACTTTTTTTGATCTTGTCATCAAGCTGTAACAATTGGCTGGTACATTCACTCCATCAACAAGGAGCAAAACACATGACAACAACAGCAGTAGCAAACACCGATACAGGCACCGCACCAGCAGACCCAATGGTAGCATTGAATATGGCAGGTGCTGGCAGTACGCATCCCAATACGAATGGATTGACTACCACACCTACCGAAGCTCCTCATTTCACTGCGCCTTCCACAACCGTAGCCACCGACCAAATGGTGGGTGCGGATCCTGTTACGAATGCAACTGCTACTACCCATGATTTGGCTAGAACTACCGCTACACCCACTGCGGGTGATTCACACCACCTTGTCCATAAACCAGTAGATACTGCGGGGCACCCAGCTCCCACACATACCACCAGCCACACTGGCTCTGCGGGCACGACGATGCATGTGGCAACACCAGAAAAATTCTCACTCAAAGCCCTCACTGATAAGTTGGAGGCGCACGCCAAAACATCCGGCCACAGTACCGTATCACCTATCGATCTGATCAGCGCGTTGCTGGGCGTGCCCGATATTGCAAATAATCTGACCGCCCATAAAATTGATGTGCCAAAACTACTCAGCACACTAGCTCTAGAAGCAACGCAGTCCGCTCTTGCACCGCATGCATCCACCGCTCATGTGAATCTGCAAGCCACCATGAACAAACTCAAACTCACTGAAAACTACACTGGCAGCATCTGTGCAAAAGATGCATTCAAGCAAGTGGTACATGCGATGGAAGCTGATAGTATTTCACCCGAAAGCCTAAAAATTGCAGGGGTGAGTGGTACACTGCTTACTACCTCTATCGTCAAATCACCGATGGATCATGCCAACACCCACCACACTGGCGCTGGCCTTACCCACTAAGGCGCACAATTTGGATACACTTGATGCACCGCCTCGATCGCTTCCAGCGTTTCGGGGCGGAGTGCTATTTGCAGGCTTTCTACATTCTCTTTCAACTGCGCCATCGTCGTGCCGGCAATGATATTGCTAGTGAGAAATGGACGCGAATTGACAAACGCCAGAGCCATCTGCGCTGGGCTTATATCCTCGCTTTCCGCAATCTTACAATATTCTTCCATCGCCGCGAATGTGCGCTCGCCATTATAACGACCAAAGCGCGTGTAGATCGTCAGACGCGAACCTTCAGGTTTCACGCCGCCGCGATATTTTCCTGTCAGCACCCCAAAAGCAAGGGGTGAATATGCCAGCAAGCCCACCTTCTCGCGGATCGCCATTTCAGCAAGGCCAATTTCAAAACTACGATTCACCAGATTGTATGGATTCTGAATACTTTGAATACGCGGCAAGCCCTTGGTTTCTGCCAGCCGCAAGCATTCCATCACCCCCCATGGCGTTTCATTGGAAAGGCCGATATGGCGGATTTTTCCCGCAGTCACCAACTCCTGCAATGCGCTTAATGTTTCTTCCAGCGAAACCGACGCATCGCTCGCATCAAATTGATAGCCTAAAATACCAAAACAATTGGTTTTTCGATCTGGCCAATGCAGTTGATATAAATCGATCACCTCCGCCTGCAATCGCTGCAAACTCGCCTCACATGCCGCGATAATATTCTTGCGATCAAGTGTTTGTTTACCGTCACGAATATAGGGAAACATCTCCGATCTTCCTGTCACTTTCGTTGCCACCAACACTTTTTGGCGATTACCTTTTTTGGCAAGCCATGTGCCGAAGTATTTTTCTGTTAACCCCTGTGTTTCTGCGGTGGGCGGCACGGGATACATCTCCGCCACATCCACTAAATTGATGCCCTGCGCCACCGCATAATCGAGTTGCTCATGCGCGTCACTTTCCGAATTCTGCTGTCCCCATGTCATCGTGCCGAGGCATAATTGGCTGACTTTTTCACCTGTGGTTCCAAGTTCTCTGAATTCCATCTGCTTCCTCCCTAAAAAAACGCACTTATCCACAAAAAACTGCAAAAAAACAGGTTTTTGTCATCAAGCTGTAACAGAGCATTGGTAGTGTAAATTCACACGAGAGGAAAGCAACCACATGCAAGCAGCAGATAACACGATTTCATGGCACGACCGCGAAGGCCGCAAACGCCTGTTCGAATCGCGTTATAACAAACATTTTTTCGAGCTTGCACATCGTTTCCAACCTCAAATTAAACCCACTTATTGCGGCGTGGCTAGCGCAGTGATGGTGATGAATGCACTTCGCATTAAAACCGGTTTACGGATTGATTCTGGCCTTGAAGTGCTGGTGCCCAGCAGTCATGGCGGCGGGTCGATGCCCTATAACAGCTATTCCCAACTCACCTTCCTCAACGAAGAAACCGACCGCGTCAAAAGCCGCGAATGGGTAGAGGGCGTGACCGTTGAATGTGAAACCACAGGCGATATTATTTTTGAACCAGGGTTGAATCTTGAACAGCTTGCAGCAAAATTAAAGCTATATCTGCTCAGCGTGCAACCGCGCCATGCCGAAGCAGAAATGCATCCCATGAAGAACCCTGTCGGCCGCTTCCGTCAAGATTTGATGGCTTATATGAACGACGCTAATACTTATATGATTGTGAACTATTACGGGCGTGCATTAGGTAAAAAAATTGGCGAACACTTCTCTCCCGTCGCTGCCTATCATGAAGAATCTGATTCGGTACTCGTAATGGACGTCGCAGGCCATAAACATCCGTGGTTCTGGGTGTCTGTCAAAGATCTCTACCACGCCATGGCGACCAAAGATGGTAAAGAAACACGCGGCTATATGCTGGTGTCAGATAAGCTACGGCATTAATTCTTTTAGGGGCTGTCCTAGATAACGCTGGAATGTGTTATCTAGGACAGCCCCTCTCGAATAACTCCTCGCTTTTCATCAAAAGACTTCAACACGTCTTGTGCTATTTCCTGAATTTCCGTTTCTGGGAGAAAGCGAGGCATAGTTTCTAATCCTTATTTTTCTTAGCCATTCCCGCGATGGATTTGTTAATCTCATCCAACTGGTCAGGAGTTAAGCGGTTTGCAGTTCGGAGCATGAGTGCCATTTCTCGCGGTTGCTGGCGGATGATTTCGGGTAAGTCAGAAGGAATCCTTCCAGCCAGTGCAATCATGTCATTCTCATTCTGTTTCAAAATACGCGCCATCTCCTTAACAACCGTTTCGGCGGGTGGGTCTAGCTCATCGCGTTCAATTTTCGATATATAAGTGGGTGTGCGGTCAACCATCTTGGCAAATGTACGGAGAGAGATTTGTGCCTCTTCCCGCAATCGCCTTAATGTTTGGCCAAATGTTTCTTGCTTGTACATGATGGGATCTCCCTAAAAAGTCTCTACTTGGTAGTAGATACTACACACTGTACGGCAATGGACAAAATATGTAAAGTATAAACTTTACGTTGGTTATTTCGAGCAGGGATTTTCAGCCATCCCATCCAAATAATTACCCCACCATTGCATCATCTTGCGGCGGGGTTCGATGAATTGGGCGTGGTCATAGGCAGCGCGGACTTTGTTGCGTTTTGCGTGAGCAAGCTGGCGTTCAACCAAGTCTTCGGTGTAGCCGTTTTCATAAAGGATAGTGGAGGCGGTGGCGCGGAATCCGTGGCCTGTGGCGCGGCTGTGGTAGCCCATGCGATAGAGCGCGAAAAGCATGGTGTTTTCGCTCATGCACTTAGTGGGGCGTTGATGATTGGGAAAAACATGCTCGCGGTTACCGCTATGCTTCTGCAACTCTCGCAACACAGTGATTGCTTGGGTGGAGAGCGGCACGATATGCGGGTCTTTCATTTTCATGCGGCTGGCGGGGATGCGCCACTCGGCTTTGTCGAAATTGATTTCCTGCCATAATGCGCCGCGTAGCTCGGTGGTGCGGACGAAGGTGAGCAAAAGTAATTTCAAAGCCAGCATGGTTTGCGGGTCGCCATCATAAACCGCGAGTTTCTGCAAATACTCTGGCAATTCATCGGCTTTGAGGTGGGCATGGTTTTTCCGCACGGGGGTTTTGAGTGCGCCGCGTAAATCCGCCACGGGATTATGACGGATGCGGCCTGTGGCAATGGCATAGCGGAAAACCTGCCCGCAGGTCTGCATCATCCTTTGCGCCATATCCAACGCGCCCGATTTTTCGATCACTTTCAGGCAGGAGAGAATCTCGGTGGCGGCAAGGTCGGCAATCGGGCGGCTGCCAAGTTTTGGGAAAATATGAGTTTCAAGGCGGTTGATCACATCCCGCGCATAATGCTTTGCCCATTCATGCTCATGCTGTTTATGCCATTCGCGAGCAATCGCTTCAAAATTATTCTCGGCTTTGAGGGTCACCAGCCGCTTGGCTTCTTTCTTGGTTTCGCTGGGGTCGTTGCCTGCGGCAAGAATTTTGCGAGCTTCGGCGCGGCGGTCGCGGGCTTCGGCAAGGGTCACTTCTGGGTAAACGCCAAAGGCCAGACGCTTTTCCTTGCCGCTAAAGCGATATTTCATGCGCCAATACTTGCCGCCACTCGGCATAACTTCCAAATACAGCCCGCCACCATCGGCTATTTTGCGCGGTTTTGCTTCTGGCTGGGCATTCTTACAAGTGATGTCGGTAAGGGGCATGGGGGCATTTTTTGGTTAGTGTATTTTATCTGCCCCCAGATATGCCCCCGAGCTGGGGGCAGATGTCGTTGGACACTACTGGAGCGCACTGGATAATTTATGCGCTAAATTCATTGTTTTGTCTAGTGTTTTTGGATTTTATTGGACGCTCTCAGAGCGATAAATGGTCGGGGAGACAGGATTCGAACCTGCGACCCCCTGGTCCCAAACCAGGTGCGCTACCAGACTGCGCTACTCCCCGACAGGAGTGTATTTCTATGTCGTGTTTCGCGCAGCGGCAGCGTTTATTATTGCGACGCTTCGGCTTTGCCTGCGCTTTGGCAGACTGCGCTACTCCCCGACAGGAGTAATGTTTGCCCCCAAAAGTACATAGTGATGGGGGGTGGTTTATAGCGAATCTGTTTTGCTATCACAATGAAAAACTCGTCGGCTTTGTGTTTTTTATCGCAATGCCTTGCTGGCTTTGGATTTGGAAGGTTTTTTGTGTTTTTGAATAAAAATGCCTCCCCTTTTTTTGCCTTTGCCCAAATAAAAAAATAAAAAAATTTGCATTTTTTTTGAGGGTATTTTGGCAAAGGTTAATGCCGCTGGGTTCGTTAACTTCTAATAGTTAAAACATATAAATAATTGTATAGCGGCAATTTAGATAAAATTTTATCTAAATTTATCCATAATATTTCAAGGAGATAATTCTGTTTCACTTAACCGGCTGCTAACTTTTATCAGGCAATTTGGGGAGGCCAGAAGGTTAATATTCGTTTACGTAAAGCGACCACGTATAAACCGCCACGCATGAAGTGGCACAATAGGAGTTTTTGTAAATGAGTCTTTTCAACACTGCCCATTTAACCGTTTGTGGTTGCCCTTCCTGCACTGGCCAGAGTGCGCCTAATCAGGGGGAAACACCCAATAGCAATCTTTTTAACGCCAAAACAGTCAATGCTGAGCAGCTGGCAGTTTCTGGCAGCGTCGAGGGCTATGCCCGCGCTGTTACCGGTAACGACGCCAAACTTTGGGTTGCAGGTGCCGCTGGCACTGAAACTTTCGGTCAGGGAATTACCCTGAAATATACTTATGCTAATGGCGTTTCCTGGGCGAACAATGCAGGCAACAGTGGCGGTACCGTTTATACCGCAGTGCGTCAGGCGGCGATGAACGATTCCATGCAGATGTTCTCGGATGTATCGGGCGTGAAATTTGAACTTGGCACCGCCACGAATGCGAATATCGCCTTCAAAAGCTACAACCTAAGTGGTGCGGCGGGTGTTGCCTATGTTTCCGCTTACAGCACGGGTAAAATTGCACAGGTAGAAACCGTGCTGGCCAATGCGCCTTCGGCTTACGGTGCATCTTCCGATGCTCAGGCATTTGCGAAGGGTGGTTATGGTTATCTCTGTGCGATTCACGAGCTGGGGCATACACTCGGCCTGAAACACACGGGTAACTATAATGCTGGTGGCGGTGGTGCAGCTGGCCCTTACCTCTCAGATTCCGGCATTGCTGATAATAATGATGCTTCCGTAATGTCGTATAGTGCGGGTGTGGTAGCGGATGCTGCTCACCGCCCCACAGGGCTAATGTTTGTTGATCTTGTTGCAATTCAGACACTTTACGGCGCAAACACTGCTTATAACTCTGGTACCACAGACTATGTGCTCACCACCAGCTCTGGTGTGAAAGCCATCTGGGATGGAGGTGGTGCGGGAGATACGCTGAATGCGTCAGCACAAACCGCAGCCGTAACGCTGGACTTGCGTGAAGGCATCAATAACTGGACACGCGTGGGTGAGGCTCGCTTGCAAATGGCAAAGGGCGCAAACATCGAAAATGCAACTGGTGGTTCGGGTAATGATACCATTACGGGTAACGCTGCCGCAAACGTGCTGACGGGTAATGGCGGCGTGGATACGCTGATTGGCGGTGCGGGCAATGATAGCCTCATCGGTGGTGCAGGTGCTGACATCTACCAGTTCGATGCCAATGGCGGCGGTACGGACGTGATTACCGATACCGACGGTAGCATCGTGATGGACGGCGTAACCTTAGCAGGCACGGCAACCGCCTCTGGTGCAGGTTATGTGCTGAGCGTGAGTGGTGTTACTTATAATCTGTCGCTCGCTGGCAGTGTGCTGAGTATCAGCCGATTGGGCGGTAGCAGCGTGGTACAGGTGAATAACTTTGCAAGTGGCAATTTAGGCATTAACCTCAGTGGCACCCCTTCGGGCGGTGGCGGCGGTGCGGGCGCAACAGTCGTGAATGGTACAGCAGGTATTGATACTCTGTTGGGTACGGTTGCGACTGAGATTTTCAACTTGCTAGATAGCAATGATAAATTTGATAACAGTAAAGTGAAAGGCGCGGCTGATATCGTGTTTGGTGGTACGGGTAACGATACCATTACCAGCGCGAATAGCGGTAGCTACTATGGTGAAGCAGGTAATGATGTGCTGGTAGCTAAAACTATTCTCGGTGCAACGATTCTGCTCGATGGTGGCGAGGGTGACGACAAGCTTACAGGTGGCGATGGAGCGAATACGCTCAATGGCGGCGCAGGGAACGACATCATTGCTATCGGCAAAGGAACCACCACCGTTAATGGCGGCACAGGCAATGATTCTGTAAAAGGCGGCGCTTTAAACGATTCCATCAGTGGTGGCGACGGTAGCGATACGGTTACAGGAGGTGCGGGTGATGATGTTATCACTGGTGATGCTGGCAACGACGTTATCGACGGTGATGCTGG
>JBILIE010000056.1:0-8279 GCA_044350115.1 Rickettsiales bacterium | reverse complement strand
AGTTTATCACGCGCCTAGTTGATTTCCTGCCCGCCATGCTCTAGTTTGCTTGTCCAAACAACGGAGTACCCCCATGGCACACGCAACAGCAAAAAAATCCCCCGCCACCACCATGCGCGATCAGGCAATCGAATTTGGCCTGACCAGCGAGGAATATGATCGCGTGCTGGGCATTATGGGGCGCGAGCCGAACTTGACCGAGCTGGGTATTTTCTCGGTGATGTGGAGCGAGCATTGCTCCTATAAAACCACGCGGATGCATTTGTCGAAGCTGCCAACCAAAGCGCCGCATGTCATTTGTGGCCCCGGAGAAAATGCGGGCGTGATTGATATTGGCGACGGTCAGGCCGCGATTTTTAAAATGGAATCGCATAATCATCCCTCATACATCGAACCCTATCAAGGCGCAGCAACGGGCGTGGGCGGAATTTTGCGTGACGTCTTCACCATGGGTGCGCGTCCGATTGCGAATATGAATGCGCTGCGTTTTGGCTCGCCTGATCACCCCAAAACCCGCCATCTCGTTAACGGCGTTGTTGCGGGTATCGCAGGCTATGGCAATTGCGTGGGCGTGCCCACCGTCGGCGGAGAATGCAGCTTCCACCCTAGCTATAACGGCAATATCCTTGTCAATGCGATGACCGTTGGCTTGGCAGATACGGATAAAATTTTCTATTCCGCTGCAGCGGGTCTTGGCAATCCCGTGGTCTATGTCGGCAGCAAAACAGGGCGCGACGGTATCCACGGCGCGACCATGGCTTCTGCGGAATTTACCGAGGATTCGGAAGAAAAACGCCCCACCGTGCAAGTAGGCGATCCCTTCACCGAAAAACTGCTGATTGAAGCTTGCCTCGAACTGATGGCGACCGATGCGATCGTTGCGATTCAGGATATGGGGGCTGCTGGCCTCACTTCCTCCTCGCTCGAAATGGCGGGCAAAGGCGGCTGCGGGATTGAGCTGGAACTCGATAAAGTCCCCATGCGCGAAGAAGGCATGACCCCTTACGATTTGATGCTCTCCGAATCGCAAGAGCGGATGCTGATGGTGCTGAAACCCGAACGCGAAGAAATGGCGCGTAAGATTTTCGAAAAATGGGAACTCAGCTTCGCCACCATCGGTCACATCACCGATACAGGCAAACTCGTGCTGAAATGGCACGGCGAAATCGCGGCAGAATTGCCGATAGAGCCAATGTCGGAAGATGCGCCAGTGTATGATCGCCCGTGGGTGCCCACGCCGAAACAAGAAGCAATTCTGGCGAATGAATCGACCAAACAAAATGCACTGGATACCTCTTTACGCAAACTTATTTCCTGCCCAGACATCGCCAGCAAGCGTTGGATCTGGCGGCAATATGATCACATGGTGATGAACGACACCCTTGCCCGCCCGGGTGGCGATGCTGCCGTGGTACGTGTGCATGGCACTGGGAAAGCGCTCGCCATCACCACCGATTGCACCCCGCGCTATGTTTATGCCGACCCGATTGAAGGCGGAAAACAGGCCGTGGCCGAGAGCTGGCGCAATCTAACTGCCGTGGGCGCGAAGCCGCTCGCGATCACCAATTGCCTCAATTTTGGCAACCCACAACGCCCCGAAATTATGGGGCAGATTGTCGGCGCGCTTGAAGGCATGCGCGATGCCTGTTTGCGCCTCGATTATCCCGTTATCTCAGGCAATGTGTCGCTCTATAACGAAACCAATGGCAAAGGGATTATGCCCACTCCTGCCATCGGCGGGGTAGGGATTTTGAAGGATCACACTAACCGCATGGGCAATGCCATCACCGAGAACGAGCAAAGCATTTTGCTGATCGGCGCCACACAAGGCCATCTCGGTGCCTCGCTCTATTTGCGCGAAATTGAAGGCCGCGAAGAAGGCGCACCACCACCAGTCGATCTCGATGCCGAAGTCGAAAACGGCAATTTCGTCCGCCAGATGATCGAAACCCACCGCATCGCTGCCTGTCATGATCTCTCCGATGGCGGCTTGCTGGTAGCACTGGCTGAAATGTGTTTGCCGCGTGAAATCGGCGCACAAATCGAATTCCCTGCGGATATCCATCCCATCGGTTTTGCCTTCGGTGAAGACCAGGCGCGTTATTTAGTGGCAGTCGCCCCCGAGCATCTCCACGCCGTAATTGCAGAAGCCGAAAAAGCAGGCGTGCCATGCTTCAATTTAGGGACCACAGGCGGCACAGATTTAGAGGTCGAAGGCCACTTCACAATCGCTGTGAGCGAACTCAAAAAAGCGAATGAAGATTGGTTACCGAATTATATGGCAGGGTGATTAATTCTTAGGTCGAGCAGGTTTCTCCCGCATATCTAAATGCACAGGCACAGGCTTGCGGTTATCGTCGATCGCCACATAAATAAAACACCCTTCCGTGACTTGCTCCACATCCCCTGTGAGGCGACGCTCGACGCGGGCATCCACTTCCACCGTGATGCTGCTGCGGCCTACTTTAATCACTCGCGCAAAACATTCCAGAAAGTCGCCCACAAAAACGGGCTTCATGAATTTGATGTTTTCCATCGCCACCGTCACAATACGGTTGCGGGCGGTACGCTTCGCAACCACTGCACCCGCTAAATCCATCATCGACACAATCCAGCCACCAAATAAATCACCATCAGGATTCGTATCCTGCGGCATGGCGATCACTTTGATAGTGGGTTCCATTCCCTCAATATCCATAGCTCTTCCTTGTTTATGGGCGAGGATACTCCCCGCACCCCACGCAAGCGCGTCGCCTTGCTCTGTTAGAGTTCTTATTTTCCTTTCGAATCTTAGCAACAAACCCTTAACAAAACCTTGATTTACGCAGGCAATTCTCTACATAAAGCTCTATGCCTATGCCCGCTGCCGATATTGAGCGTTTGCTCCGTGATGCCTTCCCCGATGCCGCTATCGATCTCGTCGATACCGCAGGGGATCAGGATCACTATTCGCTCACCGTGACTTCCGCCGCTTTTCAGGGCAAAAGCCGCATCGAACAACATAAAATGGTCTATACCGCACTGGATGGCAGCATGACCACCACCCTGCACGCCTTGCAACTAAAAACGGCGATTCCCGCTTAACTTGATGGAGAACCAGAATCCTATGACCGAAAACCCCAAATTTGCAGAAATTCAACAAATCATTGCCGAGAATGATATAGTGCTGTTTCTGAAAGGCACACAAAAAATTCCACAATGCGGTTTCTCTGGTACAGTGGTTGCGATTCTCACCCGCTTGGGCGTAGAGTTTAAAGATGTCAATATCTTGGCCGATGCCGAATTGCGCGAGGCGATCAAGGCATTTTCCGATTGGCCAACCATCCCCCAGCTTTATATTCAGGGCGAATTCATCGGCGGCTGCGACATTGCACGCGAGATGTATGAATCAGGCGAGCTGGCGGAAATACTGGATACCAAAGGCATCGCCCGCAACGCTGCGGCATAATTACAACGGGTAGCTAAGGTTTTTAGGCATCAAAGGCCTTTTTTCTGGGCGCTTATACTTTGTTAACCTTTGCCTGCTAACGCTGATAGCTGACAAAGGAGCGCCAAATGGCATTCAAGAACCGCAGCTTATCGCTATTATGCACAGCCAGCCTTGCGCTTATGCTGCTTTCTGGCTGTACCGAAGTGCTTTCCTTCGGGGTGGGGTTTGGCGCGGGCTTCTTCACGGGTCAGTATTACGCGAAAGATGAAATGAAACAGCAAAGCCAGATGAGTGCCATGCCTGCCCCTGATGCTTATGCCCCTGCGGAACAGCAGGCCTATGCATCGACTCCGCCACAATCTCAACCCACTGCGCCGCTGCCAATGGGTGGCTATGGCGGCGGCCCTGCTTATGATTACGGCGCCCCCCCTCCCGCAAGCTATCCGCAAACTTACCCTGCTCCCCCTTATGCAGCGGCACCCACTTCGTATCCGGCATACCCTCCCGCTTACAACCCTAATTATGCGCCTTATCCTGCGCCCGTAGCGCCCACTCCCGTTCCCGCGCCAAACTATTACGCTGCACCCACTTACGACCCCTATGCGGCGCAAACGCCTCCTCCCGCAGGAATGCCGCAACAACGCTATACGCCTACTAGCTAGATAAAATTTGAGATCCCCAACCGAGCAAGTGCGAGGCGGCGGCACGCCGTGCGGGAGCGCAAAGCGCGGGGGAGTATCCCCCACAAAAACGCAACCCAATTGTCACGCAATCTTAACACTTCCATCCCCCCTGTTTTGGTATAGTGCAGGGTAGAGGAAAAGGGTGTGAATGGCTGAAAAACCAGACATTACGGTGAAAAACCATAACGACTCAATGCTGGATCGCTTCCGGCATTGGGGCGAGAGCCTGTTTAATAACATCGACCAGATCAACTTTTTCGGGCGCCTCAAAGACGTATCCAAAATTCT
Organism: Rickettsiales bacterium; assembly: GCA_044350115.1. GTDB lineage: Bacteria > Pseudomonadota > Alphaproteobacteria > Rickettsiales > JALZUV01 > JBILIE01. Next base: position 3,878 of record JBILIE010000056.1, on the reverse strand, counting down.
GGAAGCCGTCGCCGTTGGTACCACCATCTATTTCACAGGCCGCACGGCAAGAGACGAGAAGGACGTACGCATACGCGTGGGGCGTACCGTTGATGCCATTAACGGTGCCTTCCAAATTGGCCTCAGCTACCTCAGCAACTGGGACGATAAAATCCGCACTGTCCGCACTTATGAAAAACTGGTGAAAGAAGAACTCGGCCTTGATCGCCAGGTGACCTTCGGCGATCTCAAACACAGCAACAACCCGATGATCTGCGATACCGCCGCTTATTATTCGCGCAAAAGCCTGTATCGCCTCATTCCCGATTTATTCAACTTCATTCGCTTTGTCCCTCTGGGCGCAAAAGTGATTGATAAAACACTGGGCACAAATAGTTTTAACGCCATCAGCCCGCTGGAAGAAGTGCCAGGTATTACCGCCAGTCTTGGTGCGAAAGCGGTCTATTTCGGCTGGTACTTCACCGAGCGTCAAACAGGCAGTCACTATGTATTGCAAAGCCTGTGGAATAAAACTGAAGGTATCTCCAGCACCTCTAATCGTGGCATCAATCAGAACTTTGAACCGGGTGATTTTGTGCGCTGGCAGGAGGTTCGCAAACTTTATGAATGCCTGCGCAAAGAACAACCACAAATGAAACTTGCGGAATATACAGTGGACGACCCCCTCACCTCCCGCGTATTCGAACAAGTGGCACGCTACCTGAACCATAGCTATGTTCCCAAAATTTTTGCGATAGCCGAACAAAAAGAAAAACAGAACGATTTGCAGGATAAATATTTAAGCCATGCGATGCTGATTGATCTTATTGGCAGCGGTGGGCTACGCGTAGAAGATGCGATTGGATCTTCCATCCGACTCGAAATCATGGCGCATTACGGCAATAAAGATAACATCGGCCCTGGCATCAAAAAAATGCATGAAGCCGAGAAAATGCTCAGCAAAATTCATCGCCCCAAACTCACCAATTATGCCACTACGGATCAAGGCGCAGAGGCGCTGCATACTTACCTTACTCAAATGAGCAATGTAGCGGAACATTTTCTTGGTGATGCATGGCCAACACGCTATTTTGAGAAAGAAATCAAACCAGGTTATATCGAATATTTCTTCGGCGGCAAACTTCCGCAAGATAAAATGGATTATCTGATGGATACCCTTCCCACACCCCCCGCTCCTGAAAAAACACCTGAAAAAACATGGGCAGAAAACCGCGTAACCGAAACACCGCTCACCGATAAATTCACCGCCACCACCCGCCATGTGGATCATACGATCCCCATAGCGGGAGGTGTGCCGGCGATAGGTGCCTAGAACCCAATCTGCCAGCCGAGCGTCAGGCGGTAATCGGTCTCCAGCAACGGCCCATCAAATTGTTGATACACAGGCGCGCCGAATTCCAGCGCGAGGCGTTGGCCTTCCAGTGCTTTGATGGGCGGCGTGAGGCCTAAACCAAAATACGCATTCACCTGCTCACCGCCTGTCAGCGCAGGGGTGGCACCTGCCATTGAGTTCGCAGGCATCATCGGATCCGCGCCGCTCACATCGCCCCAATGCACGCCCTCTAAGCGCATAGACGCATCCACCGCATCCGTGAGTTGCTTGCCCGCCCAGAGATTCGCGGTGTAGCGATTGCCGAGATGATAATCATTGCTGTTATTATACACACGGAACGTGCCGAGCAATTGCGCGCCCCAATTCCATTCACCCTGTTGCCCCGCATAGGTTGCGCCCAAAATGGGATCCACCGTACCGCTACCAAACTGCATGGCATAGGACATATGGCGCAAATCGCCATGATGACTGATATAGTCTTGATCAATACTTCCCGTCGGCAAGCTCGCCCCCGCATTGAGCAACACAGACTGCATCGAATCTTCACCCATAGTGTGCATCAGTTGACACACGCCGCTGATTTGCGTATCGCCCAAGCCTTTCTCGGTCATGCTATGGCGATGATGGCTGTGATGCGCTTCATGCACCATATCCATCTCCATATATTGTGCCATTGCCATCAGGCTCAACTTGGGCGTCACCCCCACCATGCCTTCGAGCATATGCATATTCATCCGCATATCGACAGGGGTCTCGCCATATTGTTCCAGCACATCGTGAAAACTCACATTGCTGCTGCCGTCACGAATATCGCTCTGGCTGGTGCGATCAAAGCGGTAAGATGCCATCCATTCTCCCGCAGGCATCACATGCGCGCCCATCACGCCAATCGGCATTTTAGCATGAGCATGTTCCGCCTGAGCAGCCGTAGAAACAGAAAGTAATGCAAGCGTACAAACGCTCGCAAAAAGGTGTTTTTGCATAAAGATAATCCTAAAAATAATGAGATACCGTCATTGCGAGCGAAGCGCGGCAGCCGAGGCGAAGCTGAGACAGGCGTAAGCCAATCCATGCTATAGGCTGGATTGCGTCGGCTAAACCTCGCAATGACAAAAAAAGAAGGGGAATTACACCCGCACTGGCGGCGCACGCGACCGATCGCGCTGCCATAAAATATCGCCCGAAAGCGCGGTATGCGTGTACGAAGGCAACCAGCGCAACGCCGCCAGCGGCACACTCGCATCAAGCGCCACCACCTGCACAGGCGCGCCAGTACTATGCTGCGCGATATAACAATTGCCGCATTTATAATGCTTGCTTGGCTCGTGCTTAACCTTGCCGTGCTGTAGATCCGCCCATTTCACCCAGCGGAAACCCTCCGCCGTACAAATCAGAATTTTCTCTCCAAACACAGAGGCCGATTGCGCCGCCTCTCTATTCATCCGCGACCAATCATAATTCGCCACAAACGGCATCACCGCCTGCAACAGCAGCGATGCAATCAGAACAAAACTAAGAGAACGGCGTAGCATTATTTCGGCGCGATCATATCCTCAGGTTTCACCCATTCTTTAAACTGCGCTTCCGTCAGCAGCCCCAGCTCTATCGCGGCGCCCATCAGGGTTTTGTGTTCCTTATGCGCTTTTTTGGCGATTTTGGCGGCGTTATCGTAGCCAATATGCGGGTTGAGCGCCGTCACCAGCATCAGCGATTCATTCATCAATTTCTCGATGCGCTCAACATTCGCCTCAATCCCCACGACGCAATTATCAGTGAAGCTCACCGCCGCATCCGCCAACAAACGAATACTTTGCAGCACGTTATAAATAATCACGGGCTTAAACACATTCAGTTCAAAATGGCCGTTGCTGCCGCCAATCGTCACCGCCACATGGTTGCCCATCACCTGCGCGCATACCATCGTCATCGCCTCACTCTGCGTGGGGTTGACTTTACCGGGCATAATCGAGCTACCGGGTTCATTTTCTGGCAAGCTCAACTCGCCAAAGCCACAACGCGGGCCAGAACCCAACAAACGAATATCATTGGCAATTTTCATAAACGCAGTAGCGGCTGTGTTAAGACCGCCCGAAAGCGCGACCAACTGATCATGCGCCGCCATATACGCAAATTTATTCGCCGCTGTTTCAAACGGTAGCTTGGTGAGTTTCGCCACTTCTTTCGCAAAAGCTTCCGCAAATCCGATTTTCGCATTGAGGCCTGTGCCGACCGCCGTACCGCCCTGTGCGAGGTAGCGAATCGGATACGACAGCGCATCAATATCCAGCATTTTAATCAGATATTCCACCTGCGCCACATAGCCCGAAAACTCCTGACCGAGCGTCAACGGTGTCGCATCCTGCAAATGAGTGCGGCCGATTTTCACGATATCCTTAAACTCGTTCTGTTTGGCCAACAGCGCGTCACGCATATGCGTCAGCGCGGGCAATAGCCGATGTTTCATCTCCACCAATGCTGCAATATGCATCGCGGTGGGGAAGCTGTCATTGCTGCTTTGCCCCATATTCACATGGTCGTTCGGATG